>NZ_JASPII010000009.1:63912-94591 GCF_030229635.1 Corynebacterium marquesiae | reverse complement strand
CACCAGCCGAGAAAATGGCCGCACTGATAAACTCAACCGAAACATAAGAAGTGTTTCCACGACCACTAGAATCCGCCCAGCAGCATATAATACAGTGCCAAAAATAATTCTTTCCAAGCCGTAGAAAAGCCGGTAAAATGGCAAAAAGTTGGCCCCGCGCTCGGCCATGTTGCTTGCACTATGCCACCGCGGCGTACTCAGCGGCGTGCGGCTCGTGAATGTTCTCGTCTCTCATTAGTTGTGATGCTCGTGGTATTCGCGGCAGCGGGGCAAGAGAACGTGACACAACCAAAAGGAGCGCAGTAACCAACGTGCTAATACTCCTGGGTACTCTCATCGCTGCCACCCTGGTAGCACCGCTGCTCATCATGCGAATGGGTCGCCCGGCATTTGGAATTTTGGCCTTAGTTCCCGGCGCAGGCTTTGTGTGGACGCTCATGCACTTTCTGCGCGGCACCTTCGCAGACGGTGGCGCAGTTGAGCACACTGTGGAATGGATGCCGTCCGCGAACCTAAGTTTTGACCTCCGCTTAGACGGACTAGGCGCGCTATTCAGCCTCATCATCTTGGGCATGGGCGCGTTGGTATTGGTCTACTGCTGGGGCTATTTCGACGGCACGCGGCGCCGCTTGGCCATGTTCGCGGCGCAAATGGTGGGCTTTGCCACCGCCATGTTTGGTCTAGTGGCCGCGGACAATTTCCTGCTTATGTACGTGTTCTGGGAGATTACCTCCCTGCTGTCTTACCTCTTGGTTAGCTACTATGCGGAACGAGCCTCCTCCCGCCGCGCGGCACAGCAGGCGCTGATGGTCACCGCTCTGGGTGGTCTAACCATGCTCATGGGCATTATCTTGCTAGGACGGCAAACTGGGGCGTGGACCTTTAGTGATATCTCCGCCTATGAAAACTTTGCGCAGACACCCTATGTCACGGTGGCCATCGTGCTCATCTTGGCGGGCGCACTGACAAAGTCTGCAATTGCACCGGCGCACTTTTGGCTCCCCGGCGCGATGGCGGCACCGACTCCAGTCTCCGCTTATCTCCACTCCGCCGCGATGGTTAAGGCCGGCATCTATCTAATCGGGCGTCTGGCGCCCTCAATGTATGAGGTGGCCACCTGGCACGTAGTGGTTATCTCCCTAGGCGTGTTTACCATGCTGCTCGGCGGCTGGATGGCGCTCAAGCAGCGCGACCTGAAGCTGATTTTGGCTTATGGCACCGTCTCCCAGCTAGGGTTTATCACCTCCATCATGGCCGTAGGCTCGCGGGAAGCCATGCAGGCCGGTCTCGCGCTGACCTTTGCACACTCGCTATTTAAGGCGGCGCTTTTTATGGTCGTCGGCGCTATCGATCACTGCTCAGGCACAAGGGATATCACCAAGCTATCCGGATTGGGGCGCAAAGAACCATTCCTCTTCGGCATTGCGATCATTTCCGGGTTCTCCATGGCCGGCGTCCCACCTCTATTTGGCTTCGTGTCCAAAGAGGCGGTGCTGGAAGCCACCATGCACGAGGAGCTCTTGGCCGGCATGCCACGCAATATGATGCTTGTGGCCTATGTCCTCGGTTCTATCCTCACGATGGCCTATACGCTGCGCTTTTTGTGGGGTGCCTTTGCCACCAAGAAGGAGGTCAATGGAACGGAGCCGGCAGAGGCCGTCGCCAAGATGCATCCCGTAACTATGGGATTATGGCTCTCTCCTGCCCTGCTCACTGCCCTAACCGTGGCACTTGGTGTGTTCCCCAAGCCCCTATCGGCGGCCTTTGACCAGCATCTCGACTCCACCTTCGCCCCGAAGGAGCATAGCGAACTGGCCCTGTGGCATGGACTTACGGTAGCACTCGGCCTCTCCGCACTCATTATCGTGGGCGGTATTATTATGCACTGGCAACGCCAGGTCCTGGTCAAGTGGCAATTCGCCTATCCTGCGCTGGGCAATGCGGATGATGCCTATGATTCGGTCATCGCTCTTTTGCGCCAGCTCTCGCTGCGCACGACGGCAACCACGCAGCGCGGCTCCCTGCAGCTGAACTTGACGGTTATCTTTGCCACATTGATGCTGCTGCCACTGGCTATGATCATCAAGGGCGATCTCACCGATATCCGCATGATTGTGGCGGAAAATCCTTGGCAGATCGTCGCCGCCTTCATCATCATGGTGGCCGCCGTAGCCGCCACGGTCACCGATAATCGTTTATCAGCCGTGATCATCGTCGGGGTGACTGGCTATACCCTCGCCTTCATCTTCGCGCTGCACGGTGCGCCGGACTTGGCGCTGACGCAGCTGCTGACTGAGACCATCGTGATGGTTCTTTTCATGCTGGTTCTGCGCCGCATGCCGGCCTCCACCGAGTGGAAGCAGGACCCCAAGATGGGGCGCCTGCGCGCGTGGCTTTCCGTGGGCACGGGCCTTACCGTCACCGTGGTGGCGATGTTTGCTATTAACGCACGTCAGTCTAAGCCCATCTCCGAGTTCATGCCGGATCTGGCCAAAGAGATTGGACACGGCGCCAATGCTGTCAACGTCTTGCTAGTGGACTTGCGCGCCTGGGATACCTTTGGCGAAATCACGGTGATCATCATCGCCGCACTGGGCGTGGTTTCTCTGATTTATCGCACCCAATCCTTCGGCCGCGAAAGCCGCCGTCCCACCCTGCGGGTTACCGGCCGGCGGTGGCTGGCCGCCGGGGTGGAATCAGAGCAAGCGCTCAACCGCTCGCTGATGATCGATGTCTCCACGCGCGTGCTCTTTCCGTCCATGGTTGCACTGTCCTTCTACTTCTTCTTCGCCGGCCACAATGCCCCTGGCGGCGGCTTTGCCGGCGGCCTCGTCGCAGCGCTAGCGCTCATCTTGCGCTACCTGGCTGGTGGGCGCGCAGAGCTGGAAGAAACCCTGCCTATTGATGCCGGCCGCACCATGGGCACCGGTCTCTTGCTGTCCGCACTGGCCACGGTGACCCCGATGTTCTTTGGGCACCCGCCGCTTACCAGCGGATACACCTCGCCGGAGATTCCGCTCATCGGCAAGGTTTCACTGCCTTCAGCGTTGGTCTTTGACGCAGGTGTCTACCTCATCGTCGTGGGGCTCACGCTCTACATCCTGAATTCCTTGGGCGCCAAACTGGATGAGGAAGAGGATATGCGTAAGCAACGCGCCCGCGATCGCGCTCGCTCGCTGGCCCGGCAGCAACGCCAACGCACCGCCAAGCAAAAGGCACAACGGGCCCAGCGCAAGGAAAAGAAACAAGCCGCTACAGCAAGCACAACCGCCACCACAGGGAAGGAGAAATAAATGGAAGCCAACCTCTTCCTCCTCTTGGCCGCCGGTGTGCTCGTAGCCGCAGGTGTCTACCTACTCCTGGACCGCGCCATGACCAAAATGCTGCTTGGACTGTTGCTTTTGGGCAATGGCGCTAACCTCTTCTTGCTGCAGTCCGGCGGTTCGGCCGGTTCCCCGCCTATCGATGGCCGCGAGTCGGAGCCTTACGGCGCCGAGATTGCGGATCCACTGGCGCAGGCAATGATTCTGACCGCCATCGTCATTTCCATGGCGTTGACGGCTTTCATCCTCACCTTGGCATACCGGCAGTACCGCTACCGTACAGACGATGTCATTGAAGATGACGCGGAGGATACCGCAATTGCCGCCAAGGCCGCACGCCCCGGCAATGCGGCCGCCAGCCCGGACCACGATGCGTCCAATGATCCTGCTACGGGCCGCGCCACCAAGCAAGGCGATAACTTCGGCCCTGCATCCTTCGAGGAACCAGTAAAGGGGGCCCGCGATGAGTGAAACCGTCCAGCCGCTTGTCGATGTCCTCTTTCCCTACATCGGCTACCTCATTCCGCTGCCGATTATCATCCCCGCAGTGGCCGCAGCACTCGCGTTGATTTTTGGCCGCATTCCCAATGCGCAACGCCAGATCGTGTTTTTCTCACTGCTTATTACCGCGGTGGTTAATGCCGTCCTCATCCTCATCGCAGATTTTGAAGGCATCCAAACCCTGCAGATAGGAGGTTGGGACGCCCCGGTGGGCATCACGCTCGTGGCGGATCGCCTCTCTGCGGTCATGCTCTTTACTTCCTCCGTAGTGCTGTTTTCTGTCATTTGGTACGCCATTTCCCAGGGCGTGCGCGATGGTACCAAGGACGAGCCGGTGGCCGTATTCCTGCCCACCTACATGCTGCTGACCATGGGCGTTAATATCTCCTTTTTGGCCGGCGATCTCTTCAACCTCTACGTGGGATTCGAGGTCTTCCTCGTGGCGTCCTATGTGCTGTTGACCCTAGGTGCCTCAGCCGGTCGAGTTCGCGCCGGCGTGGGCTACGTGATGGTGTCCATGGCTTCGTCAATGATCTTCTTGCTCGCGCTGGGGTATGTGTATTCCTCCGTGGGCACGATGAACATGGCACAGATCGGCCAGCGCATGCAGGATCTCCCGGAAGGCACCCGCACCGCGATCTTTGCCACGCTGCTCGTTGCCTTTGGCATTAAGGCGGCCGTCGTTCCGCTGGACGCTTGGCTGCCGGACTCGTATCCCACGGCGCCTTCACTAGTCACGGCCGTCTTCGCCGGCCTGCTAACCAAGGTGGGTGTCTACGCCATCATCCGCGCCCGCACTTCCATTTTCACTGCCGGGGGACTCGATACCGTGCTCATGTGGGTAGCCCTCGCCACGATGCTGGTGGGTATTTTGGGCGCCATCGCGCAATCCGATATTAAGCGTCTTTTGTCTTTTACCCTGGTCAGCCACATTGGATACATGATCTTCGGCGTTTCGCTCGGTACCGCGCAAGGGCTTTCCGGCGCCATCTTCTACGCCGTACACCACATTCTGGTCCAGACTGCGCTGTTCCTCGTGGTCGGACTGGTCGAGCGCCAGGCCGGAACGTCTTCGCTGCGCCGTTTGGGCTCGCTAATGTATTCTGCCCCGCTCATCGGAATCTTGTATTTCATCCCTGCCATTAACCTGGGCGGCATCCCGCCGTTCTCCGGTTTCCTGGGCAAGGTCATCCTGCTGCAAGCCGGTGCGAATGAAGGCTCCTGGATGGCATGGGTGCTCATCGTCGGTGCGGTGGTTACCTCGCTGCTCACCCTCTACGTCATGATGTTGGTGTGGGCCAAGGGCTTTCAACGCGACCGCGCCGATGCCCCGGAAGGCAACGTGGCGCTCGCCCGCCCGGCCCCGCTTTCCGATATCACCGATGAGGTGGAATTTTCTTCTCGCCAGGATGTAGGCAGGGTGCCCTTTGGCATGATCGCCTCTACGACCCTGCTGGTGGCAGCGTCTACCTCGATTACCTTCTTGGCCGGACCGATTTCCGGTATCACCTCACGCGCGGCCGAATCCGCGCAGGATACGTCCATTTACCAGTACGCGGTACTGGGCGACCGCGCGGATGACCCCACCCGCCACCTCAACCAGAAGGAGCGCTACACCGGCGGCGCTGATTCCTATAAGAATCGCCGCAACCCTTCCCCGGAGGTGGAGCCGCCGGATTCAGCGGGTTTGGATGCCCGCACCGACCCGGAAGCCGGTGGGCGCGATGCGCATTCCACCGACGTAAAGTCCCCGGATGCCGCCAAGAGGAAGGATATTAGCGATGACTAACACGCGCTTTTCCGGCCTGCGCCACCGCTTCCGCCCGTGGTTCATCGTCTGGCTGGTAGTCATGTGGTGCATGCTCATGGGCGAGGTCACCGTGGGCAACCTCGTGGCCGGGCTGATCATCGGCGTCGTCATTGTCTTTACCCTGCCGCTGCCGGCCATGCCTATCGCCGGCATTGACGTCTCTTGGGGCAAGCTCATTGCCTTCATGATCCGCTGGTTCTGGGAGTTGTTCTACGCCTCGCTCAAGGTGGGATGGTTGGCCGTGCGCCCGCAGCCGGTGCCCAAGACCGCCATCTTGGAGCTGCCCATGCGCTTGGATAATGAGTTTGCTATCTCTTTGGCGGTGACGCTGTATAACCTGCAGCCAGGCGGCACGGTGACCGATATCGATATTGCAAACCGCATGATTACCGTCCATATCTTGGATGCCCACGATGAGGAACAAATCCAGCGTGAAATCAATGCTGTGGCCCGTCTGGAGGCCTCATTCATCGAAATCTTTGAAAGGAGCCACCCCTAATGGATCCCCAGATCTATAACGCAATTTTGCTGGTGGCCGCCGCGCTGCTGGTGGTCTCCTTCCTCATCACCGTCTGGCGCATTGTCACCGGCCCCAATTCGCTGGACCGCTTGGTGGGTATGGATGGTTTTACCGCGATGTTCCAGTGCGCGCTGGCTACCTATATGTGCTGGTCGCTTAACACGACCGTGGTCTCAGCCATGCTGGTCATTGCGCTGCTGGGATTCATCTCCACCGTATCCGTCACCAGGTTTAGGAAGAGGGATAGCCAATGAGCTGGTCCTTTATTGCAGATGTACTCTCGCTCATCCTCATTATTGGCGGCAGCGTCCTCACCTTGGCCGCAGCCATCGGCGTCGCCCGGTTCAAGGACACGATGTCGCGCGTACACGCGGTGAGCAAACCACAGACCACCGGTCTTATCCTCACTATTCTTGGCGCAATCATCCGCATCACGGGCGCGGAATCCTTCAGCGTAGCCGAGCGGGGGGATTTAGGAATGCTCATTTTGCTGGTACTGTTTGCCATGTTCACTAGCCCGGTAACCGCGCAGCGCACCTCGCGTATTGCTCGACGTGAAGGCCTGTACGGCACCGAGGAAACCATGTCCCGCAACGACCGACCCGCCGCGAAGTCGCTGCGCCGCAAGTAGGAGACGCTTTTCACCGTGAAAAAGCTTTATGGGCTTCCCACTGTGGTGACTGTGCTCGCCGCTCTTATCGGCGTCATCGTCTACCGCTTTAGTATCTACGATGGCAATAGTGCCTTTGTGTGGCGAGTGCCCTTGGACTTGAAGATTTATTGGCTTGCCGGCGGCGAGGTGGCCCAAGGCGCGGACTTGTACGATAACGCCTACATCGGCGACCTGCCTTTTACCTATCCGCCCTTTTCCGGCACTCTTTTCACGTGGCTTTCCAGGCTTGCCGACGCCCCCTTGATCCTCCTCTGGCAGGGCGGCACCGCCCTCTCCTTGTTCACGGTTATTATGCTGGTCCTGCGCGAGCGCGGTCTCAAGCTCTCCCCGGCAATGTGGCTGCTGGGCTTTTTGCTGCTGTGCTGCACCCCGGCGAATGAGCCGGTGCACGGCACCTTATTCTTTGGCCAGATCAACATCTTTTTGATGCTGCTGGTGGCCTTGGACATCCTCCCGCGCAAGCGCGCTTTGCTGGGCATCGGAATTGGTTTGGCCGCGGGTATGAAGCTCACCCCGGCCTATATGGGTCTGGTCTTGCTCTTCCAGAAGCGCTGGTGGCAAGCGATCATCGCCATCCTTACCTTCGCGGTGACCGTTGCCATTGGTTTCGTGACCATTCCGGATGCCGCCGATTTCTGGACCGACGCTATCTTTAAGTCCTCCCGCGTGGGCGAGCACACCAACCCAGGTGCGCAGTCCATTCGCTCTGTGATGGTCCGCGCGTGGGGCATCGATGGCGGCTGGATCTGGCTCGCCGCCGTTGTCGTGGTCTTCATTTTGACCTGCCTGGCGCTGCGCACCGCGATGAAGCACCGCAATAATTCCGCCGCACTTGCGCTTGCCGGCATCAGCTCCTGCTTGGTCTCCCCCTTCTCCTGGTATCACCACTGGGTGTGGACGGTGCCGCTGGCTGTCGTGGTGATGGTCTCTGTCAACCAGGCGCTGGGCAAGCGCCTGACCGGTTTCCTCGGTGCGCAGTTTTCAGGGCTGGTTTCTGTGCTCGCAATGTGCGCCGTAACGATGCCGTTTGTTTCTGCAGCCGTGTGGCTTTCTGCGGCCAGCCGCTCGCTCAATCACTGGGATTTGCAGCCGTGGGGCATGCTGGCTTTTACCGGCGCCGGAGTCCTGTATATCGCCTTCTACGCGGTGTGGGGCTTTATCCCTGGCACCCAGCCGGCCGAGGAAACGACCGCCCCTGGTAACCACCAGCAGTTCGCGCAACCTTCTGTCGCGCAACCCGCTGCCGCCGCGACCGCGGCCCGACGAGCGCGCTCTTTGAGCACCGAGTCTACGACCCGTGGTGGTCAATCGCAGGCAACGCACACTATCAGCGATGAGACAGCAGAAATGCCCGCGGTGGGCCCCGAAACGCGCGCGTTCCCGGCGGCTCAGGACATCACCGATATCCCCGATACCCCGGCCTACGGTCGCCATTCGCGCTCTGAGGACTAGCCCCGGGCCCGCCCGCCGCTTTAGAGCGGGCGGAAGGTGTGCAACTCGCGGCAGGTCTCCTCGACCACCTCGCGCCAGCTGCCGGTCTCTTTGAAGAGGCGGCGCTGCCGCTCATAGCCGGCACCGCCTTCGATAATTTCGTGGATGAGTTTTAGCTCGTTGACGCATCCCAGCTCGCGCGCAATGGGGGTTAGCTCTTCCACCATCTCCGCCAGCTCGTCCTTGACCCAGGCCTCATCGGTCTCGCGGGAGGTAATCACCAGCGCGTCCATGCCGTAGCGGGCACCGCGCCATTTATTTTCTGCTACGTGCCAGGGCTGCAGTATGGGGAGGGGCTCCGCGGCGTCGATAAGCCGGTCGTAATAGACCACCAAGCAATGGGTCAGCGCCACGATGGCGGAGAGCTCGCGCAGATTGGACGTCGCATCAGAGACGCGCACCTCCACCGTGCCCCACTTGGACGCCGGCCGAATATCAAAGTGCATGGAACCGGTGTGGTTAATAACGCCGGAAATCGCTTGGTCGCGCATATAGGACTGCCACTCGGCCCAATCACGGAATTGATACGGCATGCCTGCGGTGGGCAGCTGCTGGTACAGCATGGTGCGGTTGGAGGCATAACCGGTATCGAGGCCCTCCCACCCAGGCGAGCACGCAGAAATGGCCAGCAGGTGGGGGTACTTGGTCATCAGCGCATTGATGATGGGCCAGACGCGGTCCTCATGGCTAAGGCCCACGTGCACGTGGGTGCCCCACAGCAGCATCTGCTTGCCCCAGTACTGAGTGCGCGCGATGATTTCCTGATAGCTCGGCTTATCCGAAAGCGGGTTCTCGCGGAAATCCGTGAATGGATGCCCACCGGATGCCCAGACATCTACACCCAGCTTATCGGCTGCTTCTTCCACCGCGTTCAGGGAATTTTGCAGGTCAGCGATTGCTTCCGGAACGGTGTGGCAAATGCCTGTAACTAGCTCCACCGTATTTTGGAGAAATTCCTTTTCCAGATGGGTATCGGGGTGGGTCGCATTGGCTAGATCGATAAGTTCCGCACCGCGCGGGACAAGGTCGCGCGTGTCGCGGTCCACGAGCGCTACCTCCCATTCCACACCTAGCGTTGGTTCGGGAGAGCGGGCGAATTGTTCTGCCGGGATCTTCACCCATTCAGCTTAACGGCTGACAGGTATTAAGACATGAATTTTATTTAACCTACTTTTACCGGCGGCCTTGCAGGTGCGGAAAAGTTCAGATCACAAAAGTCCAAGGCATTCGGCCGAAGAACTATGGTGCTTGCTCTTCGGCCGGATGGCCTTGGACTTTAAGTCAGGTGCGCGGATTGCTTAGGCCTGCGGAACCGCCAGGGCGACGACGACGGCGCCGTCATCGGTGGCTTCCTTAGGCAAATCGCGGTTCATCGGGGCGATATCGGCCTGGTAGCGGGCGGCTACCTCCTTGGCCAGTGCCTCAGCAGAGGCGTCGCCCTCGGGGAAGAAGACGGTGGTCTTTGGAACGGTAAGAACGTCGCCAGGCAGGTTGCCCACGTAGCCAACCTTGAAGCCGCCGCCCTTGAGGGAGTCGGCTTCCTTCTTAGCCTTGTCTACCTCGCCGGAGTTATTAAGCACGCTGACCTTAATATCATTGCGGTCGCGGGCGGCGGAGTGGGCGTTGTCCTCGCCTGCGGCTTCATTCTCAGCTGCGGCACGCTCGTCAGCGTCACCGGAAGCGGCTGCATCACGCGGCTTATCGCCCTCCCCTGCTGGGGCGGGGGCAGGAGCGCCGGGTCGATCGGACGCCTCTGGGGCACCCGGAGCGCGGGAGCCTGCGGCGTCGGGTCCAGCAGAGCCTTCGGGCGCGGCACCGATGGTAGAACCTGCGGAGTTTTCCTGCGTGCTCTTAGACGCCACGGTGGAATCATCGTCACCCGAGGTCATGGAGTACAAAGCCCAAAGGCCGAGCATGACGGCCACCGCGATGAGGACCATCGCCAGACCGCGCAGCGGGAGGCCGCCCTTTTTAGCATGCGCACCGCCACCAGCGGGGCGCTGCTTAGCAGCACTGGAAGCGGAGGCGCCGGCAGCAGAGCCGGCGCGGGTTTCGTCGGATACCTTGTCGGTCGAATTTTCCGGATTCACATTAGTCACATACGCAACACTAGTACTCAGAATTAACTATCCGGGGTATTTCCCCGCGCGGCGCGCCGCGTGTCTTCTCGCTCCTCGCGCAGGCGACGCAGCCGTGCAACCAGGAGGGGATGGGATTGGGCTGCCGCGGGGGCGTCGAGAAGCAGATTAAGGCGCTGGTGGTAGCGCACCGGGGAGATATCCAGCTGCGCACGAATAGCCTCTTCTTTGCGGCCGATGCTGCGCGGCGCGGTTTCCTCGAAGTCCAAAATGGCGGCGTCTAGGTCAGACAAGGGGTTCATGCCTAAACTGTAAGGCATGACTATTCGCCCCATCGTTATCCACGGCGAGACCGTGCTTCATGAACCCACCCAACCGGTGGAAGAATCCGAGATTTCCACCCCGGAAATGCAGCAGCTCATTGCAGACATGTATGAAACCATGGACGCCGCCAATGGCGTAGGTTTGGCCGCTAACCAGGTAGGAATTGGCAAGCGCCTCTTTGTCTACCACTGCCCCGATACGGATGGCCCCAATGGCACCGAGCTGCCGTCCGAGGAGGCGGGCATGCGCAAGGGCTGCGTTATTAACCCCGTGCTGGAGACCTCCGAGATTCCAGAAACCATGCCCGCCGACGACGGCTCCGATGACGAGGGCTGCCTCTCCGTGCCGGGCGAAGGCTTTCCCACCGGCCGCGCCGACTGGGCGCGCGTGACCGGCAAAGACGAAAACGGCAATGACATCTCGATCGAGGGTTATGGCTTTTTCGCCCGCTGCCTGCAGCACGAGACCGGCCACCTCGATGGCTTCCTCTACACCGATACCCTCATTGGCCGCTATAAGCGCCAGGCCAAAAAGGCCATTAAGCGCCACGGCTGGACCGAACCGGGCTATTCCTGGGTCCCGGGTGAGGACGCCGATCCCTTCGGCCACGACGACTAATGTCACGCATTTTCCGCTCCGATGCCGTCCAAGTGGGCGAGCGCGTGGTGGCCCGACGCGATTTCGGCGATGTGCATAGCGATGTCATTGGGCACGTATTAAGCCTCAATCCGCTAGTCATTCGCCCACAAGAGGTCGGCGGCTACCCCTCCGACCTGGAGGCGGTGGAGATCCCGCCGGAGCAGCTGAAGATCATCAAGCGCCTTTCCCCGCGCATGGTCCGCAATTCCGATATCCGCGCAGTGGAGGTTGCCGCGGCCTCGGCCTTCCCCGGCACAGACCACGCCTGGACCAGCGATGGTTCCTGGCTGCTGCGCGCGAGCGACGGGGTTTCCGACCGCTCCAACTCTGCCGTGCCCGTGGGGCCTTCCGCCGGCTTTACACCAGTGCCGCTGGAGGAGATAAAGGCCTTTTACTCCCGCCACAATCTGCCGGTGCGCCTGCTAGTCCCGGAGCGCATTGGCAAGCCGGCCGAACGCCTGCTCGCCGACCCCGCCTGGGAGACCGAGCCAGAGAACCTCGTAATGGTCCTGAGGGATCTGCCCACGCTTGCCGACGCCCCCTCTACCTCCCCCACCTTCCACCTCACCGCCCAGCCCGACGACGAGTGGCTGGCGATGTATCAATCCCACACCGAGGCCCTTTCTGCCGAGGCGTTGCAGAACCTTGGCGCTCACATCGAGGGAACGCTCGGCTTTGGCCGCCTAGTCCTCGCTGGCGAGACCGTCGCCATTGCCCGCGGCACCCTGAGCGAATCCGGCGATGGCACCACGTGGCTTGGTCTTTCTTCCATCGAGGTGGCCAAGGACTTCCGCCGCCGGGGATACGGCACGCTCGCACTCCAGCACCTGCTGCACTGGGGCCACGACAACGGCACCGAGCACGCCTACCTCCCCGTCCCGGCCTCGAATATCGCCGGCGTGCGGCTGGCGGAGAAGCTCGGTTTCATCGAACAACACCGCCGCATCTTCGCTCGCCTGCGGGACTGAGCCCCGCGCTGCGTCCTTCCCCGGTCTGGGCGGTGAGCCTTATGGGACTGCCCGCTGACTCCTTGTGGGCTGGGTAGTGAGCTTGACTCACTACCCAGGTAACCTATATGGCATGCGCATCGCCACGTGGAATATTAACTCCGTTCGTACCCGCACAAAGCGGGCGCTGGACCTTATCTCCAGGCACGACATCGATGTTTTGTGCCTGCAGGAAACTAAGGTGAAAGACGATAAGTTTCCACGCGAGGCCTTCGAGGACGCGGGCCTACATGTCACCTGCCACGGGCACAATCAGTGGAACGGCGTGGCCATTGTGTCCAAGGAAGAGCCCGAGGAGGTCTTGGTCGGCTTTCCGGGCCAGCCGGGCTTTGCCAAGGATCCGGAAAAGCCGCAGGACCGTGAGGCCCGAGCACTCGGGGCTCACGTCCGTGGCGTAGAAATCTGGTCTCTCTACGTGCCCAACGGCCGCGAGATCACGGATCGCCATTATGACTACAAACTGGACTTTCTCTATCACTTGGCGCGCTATGCGGAAAATCATGCGCAGTCCAAACTGCTTATGACCGGTGATTTCAATATTGCCCCGCGCGATGAAGACGTGTGGGATATTGAGGCATTCCGCGGCAAGACGCATGTCACCGAGCCAGAGCGCGCCGCATTCCAGATGCTGGAAGAAGCAGGCCTCGAGGAGGTTACCCGCCGGTTCACGGAGGACCAGCGCTATACCTACTTCGATTACAAAGGCATGCGCTTCCAAAAGAACGAAGGCATGCGCATCGACTTCCAGTTGGCTTCAGCCCCGCTTGCCCAGCACGTGACCGGCGCACAGGTAGACATGGTGGAGCGCGCCGGCGATAAAACCTCCGATCACTGTCCGCTTCTCGCAGATTATGATCTGCCCGATTTCGATTCCGTTCGTTAAATGTCCTGGTCGCTTGATCTCAGTTTCTGGCAACTCGTATTCCTGATCCTTGATTACGGCATCAAGATCATTGCCGTTGGCTTCGTGCCCGAAGGCCGCCGACCTTCCAGTTCGACCGCGTGGCTGCTGGCAATTCTGGTGCTGCCGTTTATCGGCCTGCCGCTGTTTTTGCTCATGGGCTCGCCGTATATCAACCGGCGTCGCCACCGCATCCAGCAAGAAGCAAACGAGCAGATTGAAAACGTCACAGCCCGCACCCCGGATCACCCACAAGGTATCCTTTCGGCCGAAATTGAATCGGTCATCAGGCTCAACCGCGAGCTGACCGGGTTCCCAGCATTAGTAGGCCATAACCTTGGCCTGCACGCGGATTATGACGAGTCCATTCGCGCCATTGCCGCCGCTATTGACCGCGCCGAGAAGTACGTATCCATCGAGATCTACATCCAGTCCTGGGATGAGACCACAGACGTCTTCTTTGAGTCGCTGCGCAGGGCTACCGCCCGCGGCGTGAAGGTGCGCTTGCTCTTGGACCAGATCGGCAGCTTCAAGTACAAGGGCTACTTCACGCTGGGCAAGCGGCTAACGGAGATAGGCGTCGACTGGCATCTCATGCTGCCCATCCAGCTGCACAAGGGCCGCTTCCGCCGCCCGGACCTGCGCAATCACCGCAAGCTGGTGATTATCGATGGCAAGGTGGGCTTTATCGGATCGCTGAATATGATTAAGCGCCAGTACAAGACCAAGGACCGCTACTGGATTGACTACATGGTAGAGCTTTCCGGGCCGATTGTGACCTCCATGTCCGCGGTCTTCGCCGTGGATTGGTACCTCGAGGCGGACGAGAACCTGCCGCTGGATGAGCTGCCATATGACGACGCCCAGACTGCCGACGCCAACCACCTCCAGATAATCCCTTCCGGCCCTGGTTACACCACTGAGCCAAACCTGCGCATGTTCAACTCCTTGGTACACCACGCCAAAGACCGGCTAGTGCTGTGCTCGCCCTACTTCGTCCCGGATGAATCCCTACTGGAGGCTGTGACCACCGCCTGCTACCGCGGCGTGGACGTGGAGCTTTATGTATCGGCAAAGGCGGACCAGTTTATGGTCAACCACGCCCAATCCTCCTACTACCAGGCCCTACTAGAGGCGGGCGTGCACATCTACCAATTCCCCTACCCCTTTGTGCTGCACTCCAAGTTCATCATCACCGACCCGGATGACCCCGGCCGCGATCCGCTGTGCATGTTTGGCTCCTCCAATATGGACCCGCGCTCGTTCGGCCTAAATTATGAATCCACCATGCTGGTGGCCAAGGGCGACCTTATTGACCAGTTCAACCAACTGGTGTCCAACTACCGGGCTGTATGCCACGAGCTGACCCTAGAAGAGTGGAATGAGCGCGGATTTATTCGCCGCTACGTGGATAATGTCATGCGCCTAACCTCCGCGCTGCAATAAAGCGGGCACCGGCTGCAGCAGCTGCAGCGGAAATAACTGCAGAGACAAAGAACCGCCCCGGTGGGCAGCCAATGAGCTGCCGTCCGAGGCGGTGCTGTGCGTTACAGGCGCTTAGGCGTCGCGCTTTTGCAGCACGATGGCACCGAGAACCCACAGGATAAGGGCCCAGGCAATAAATACCAGGCAGAATCCCCAGTTTTCCTTCCACGGAGCATCAACCGGTTCCATTTCCAGCAGCCACGACTGGAAAGACTTAAACGGCATGAAATTAACCAGCTTGCTGCCGACCTTGGGGATGGTGGCTACGAGATTGTCCACGCCGAGGAAGAGGATGAGGCCGATAGCCACGGAACCAGCAGTCGAGCGCAGCAGCAGTCCCAAGCCTTGCGAGAAGAGGACGAGCAGCGCGGCGGCCAGCGGGTACTTCCACAGCTGCTTTTGGCCCATCTCGTCATCCCAAGGGTGGAATTCCGCGGCTACCTCATCGTGGGCAAAAAGCTCGGTAAGCAGGTAAGCGCCCGCCACGGCGATAAAGGTCAGCGCGGCTGCGATAACGGCGTACATAAGCAGCTTGACTAAGGCCACCGACCAACGGCGCGGAGTAGCCATAAACGTGATGGTCTGCGTGCCATAGCGGTACTCGGTGGTGACGATCATGATGGCTTGGATCATGAGCACGGGCAGGCCGAGGAACAATAGGAAGGACACCGCGCCATCTGAGGTGATAATCCCCATGCCCATCGCTGCCTCTTCAGGGGTTTCTGCCGGCTTAGTCAAACGAGCGTTGAGGATGGCCCAACCCCAGGCAAAGAAGAGGAAGATGAAGGTGGTCCACCAGAAGGAGCGGGTGGTGTGCAGCTTGGTCCATTCGGACTTCAAGGTATTCAGCATGGCGAATTAAACCTCCTGCTGGGTGGGTCGAGCGAACGGAGTGGCGGCGCCAGCGGTGCCAGCGATGCCCGGGTTGGGGGCGCCGGTGGAGCCGTGGTACTGGACGGCGTCGCCAGTAAGCTCCATAAAAGCGTCCTCCAAGGAGGCGCGCTTGAGGCTGAGCTCATTAAGCGGCACCCCGGTGGAGTAGGCCAGCTGGCCAACGAAGTCCGTGGTCTGGTTGGAAATCACCAGGCGGGGGCGGCCTTCCTCATCGGTGGACTCGGTAAAGGCGATTCCCTCTGCGCGCAGTGCGGAGCTAAAGGCATCAAGATGGTCGGAACGCACCAGCACGAAGGACTGCGAGTGGTCCTTCACAAAGTCATAGGTGGGCTGGTCCGCCACCAGGCGGCCCTTGCCAATGACCACCAGGTGATCGGCGGTCTGAGACATCTCCGAGAGCAGGTGGGAGGAAATCAAAATGGTGCGGCCTTCATCGGCTAGGGCGCGCACAAGCTGGCGGACCCAGCGAATGCCCTCCGGATCGAGGCCGTTGACCGGCTCATCCAAAATGAGGATGCCCGGGTCACCGAGCAGCGCGCCGGCTAGGCCTAAGCGCTGGCCCATGCCGAGGGAGAAGCCACCGACCTTCTTACCGGCGACGTCGGAAAGCCCTACCAGCCCCAGGACCTCATCAACGCGGGAAGTAGAAATGCCATTGGACTGCGCAATCCATTTCAGGTGGTTGGCGGCGCTGCGGTTGCGGTGCACCGCCTTAGCGTCGAGCAAGGCACCTACCTCACGCAGGGGTTGCTTGAGCTCGTGGTAGTGCTTGCCGTTGATGCGCGCCTTGCCGGCCGTTGGAGTGTCCAAACCCAAAATCATGCGCATGGTGGTGGATTTGCCCGCGCCATTGGGACCCAGGAACCCGGTGACCATGCCGGGTTTTACCTGAAAGGTGAGATCATCAACGGCGCGGACAGACTTATATTGTTTAGTCAGTCCTTCTACTTCGATCATGGCACTAGCGTGCCATAAATCCGGCAACTTTACCTGTTCAATGTCTCCACACTCTCCCGCAGGGCGGGAAAGGCGTGACGGAAGGCGGCCAAAAGGGGGAGGCTTTCTACCTCATCAAAAGGCACCCAGCGCAGCTCATAGGACTCTTCATTAGCTGTAGTAGGAAGCGGTGCGCCGGTGCGCGTGCGTGCTAGGACGGTGGTGTAGGTCCACTCCCCCGGCAGATCCCCCGCCGCGGGATAGGGCCCGGCCGTTACTCGCGCATCGAGTACCTCCACATCTTGGGGCGCAATCGCGCATTCTTCATGGGTTTCGCGCAGCGCGGCCTGGGTAGGTGTCTCCGTAAAATCGCGGGCACCACCCGGAATCCCCCAGGTATCGCCGTGATTGGTCCACGCGGCGCGGTGCTGGAGGAGCACCTTGCGCCCGGCGACGAGGAACAGGCCGGCGGCACCAAATTTTCCCCAGACGCGAATGCCGCCGGGGCCTGCCGCCCAGCCGTCTCCACTGTGAGGGTTATGCATGCTGCCTATCCTAGCCACACACGCGGGTATATGGTGGCGCCCAGCACACTGCGGGCGCTATTCTAAGTGAATGACCGAGCAGGCAGTCCGGGCAGAAAGCGTGCACGACGAGCACGCTCACCCGAGCGATCACTGGCTCGATGAGGTTACCGCGCCCACCGGCCCGGCCTTCAGCGGGCTCAGTAGCCGCGCCATGGAATGGTTCGCGGGCCCGGCGCGCCTGCTGCGCCGCTTTTACTACTTCGCCTCCACTACCCCAGGCAAGCTTTTTACGGTCACGCTCATTCTCACCGTAGCCCTAGGCGCTGCCGGCTTATCGATGTCCCAGTCTTCCGCCGCCCGCCACTCCGATTTGGACGAGCTGCTAAGCACCACCGAGCCGATGTCGAATGCGGCGCACCACCTTTATAGTTCGCTCTCGGTGGCCGATACCGTGGCCACCACCGGCTTCGTGCAGGCCGGTGTGGAATCAAAGCAAAACCGCGATAGCTATAACGAAGCCATTGATGCCGCTTCGGTGGCAGCCACCGAATCCGTGCTGGGTACCACGCAAGAAGACGACCGTGTGCGCGAGCTGGTGACCTTTATCCAACGCGAGCTCCCCGTCTATACCGCAATGGTGGAAAAGGCCCGCGCCAACCACCGAGCCGGCAATGCGGTGGCCAATTCCTATATGTCCAATGCCTCGGCGCTGATGCGCGAGCGTATCCTGCCGGCTGCCTCCGAGCTGTTCCAGCTGACCACCGCCAAGGTAAACCAGCAACAGCAAAAGCTCACCTCACCGCAGTGGGTGCCGCTCTCCGGCCTCTTGGCGGCGCTCTTCTTCCTCGCCGTGGCCCAATGGTGGCTGTGGCGCCAGACCCGCCGGCGTTTTAACCGCGGCTTCTTAACTGCCAGCGTACTGCTTTTCTTGGCCATCTCCTGGGTGGCACTATCCAACCTCGCCACCTGGTCCACCGGCCACCAGGGCTTTGAGACGGCCTCGCGCCCGTGGGATTCGCTCACGGCCTCGCGGATTGAGGCGCAGCAGGCGCGTACCTCTGAGACCCTGGCGCTGGTGCTGCGCTCCTCCGAGGAGGATTCGATGGTGCGCTTTTCCAGCTCCATCAACTCCATCGAAAGGGCCCTCGAGGATTATGAGGAAGCGCTCAATGATGAGGACGTGGAGGTCACCGACCCAGAACTCATTCACAGCGCCCGGGCGGCCGCCGAGCAGTGGCGCGGTACCCACGACAAACTCATGGGTGCGCTCAAGGACGGCGACTATGACGAGGCCATCTACCAGGCCACGGCCACCGAGCCCAAGGACGGCGAAATGACCACAGCGCGTTCCTATGACCAGCTCGACGCGGAGCTCTCCGATCTCATCGGTCAGGCGCGCATCGCCATGCGCAGCTACTTGGAGCGCGGCCTGACCGCCATGACTGCGGTGTCCTCGGCTGTGTTCCTGCTGACCTTGTGCGCCATTATTGCCGTGTGGCTGGGCATCCGTCCTCGACTGCAGGAGTACCTCTAATGCGCCGCACACGCCTTGCCCTCGCTACCCTTGCCTGCATCTGCGCCGCGCTGCCGCTTGCCTCGTGCGATGTTCGCTCCACCCCGCCGCTGGAGGCGCCCGCCGAGCACGCCCTCGATTCAAAGCCGGGCCCGCCGCTGCCCGAAGGAGCGGAAATTGAAAAGGCCGGATCTACCGCAGCTCACCGTGCCTCTGATGAGGAAATCAGAGGCAGCTACCGCCCGGATAATAGGAAGGCGAAGGAGCGGGTGCCGGACATCGTCAAGCGCGGCCGTCTCATCGTGGGCGTGGACCGTTCCAATAACTTGCTGAGCTACCGCGATGCCGCCACTGGTGACGTGCGCGGCTTCGAGGTGGAGATTGCCCGCGAGATTGCCCGCGATATCTTTGGTGATCCCAACAAGGTGGACTTCCGCTTCGTGGAATCCTCCGACCGCGTCGATACCCTCAATACTGGCGCGGTGGACATGATTGTGCGCACCATGACCATTAGCCCGGAACGCGAGCGCGACGTGGCCTTTTCCATTCCCTATATGAGCACCCAAACCCGCATGCTGGTGCTCACCAATTCCGGCATGAAGTCCGTGGAGGACGCCGCCGGTAAGACCCTATGCGGTGTGGGCGCGTCCACCGCGCTGGAAACTATCCGCGAGCACGCCCCCAAGTCCGATATCTTGGTTACCCGTTCCTGGGGCGATTGCCTGATGGCCCTACAGCTCAACCAGGCCGATGGCATCGTCGTCGATGATGCCTTGCTCTCCGGCATGGCCGCCCAAGACTCCTATACCTCCATCGTGGGCGAGCCGCTAGAGACCGAGAACTACGGCGTGGCCGTGCGCCGCCCCAGCAAGCAGCAGGACACCCGCCCGCTGCTGCGCCAAATAAATTCCACGCTCGAACGCATCCGCCGCGACGGCACTTGGTCTTCCATTTTTGAGGAGTGGCTCGGCGCCTACCTGGAAGAGCCCACGCTGCCGGCCGGCAAGTACATCGAGGAGGACGCTAAGCCATGAGCCATAACCCAAACTTCAGCGACGACGAGCTCGAGTACATTGAGCCCGAGAACCTCGATACCCAGCGCGCCTTCCGCCAGCCCACCAACGCCGCCAACTCCGCGCAGGAGCCGGATGCGCTAGACGATGCCCCCTTGGATGATGGCCCCACCACCGCCGCCGTGGCTTTCGACCCCTTTGCGGACGAAGACGAAGAGGGCACTGCGGCCGTAGCCTTCGACCCCTTCGCCGCCGAGGATGAGCCCGGCGATGACGCCGGCACTTCCGCGGTTGCCTTCGATCCCTTCGCAGACGAAGACGAGGACGGCGATGGTTCCATCGACCCAGACCATATCTCCAGCCTTCTGGCGGATCTGGATAATATCCGCGCCCAACGTGAACAGCAGCGCGTCCAAAAATCCCAAGAGGACTCCTCGCAGCGCTCGCGCCGCCGCGCGCTCGATACCTTCCGCGAACGCCGCGGCACCCACCGCACCGAACGCCGCGTGGCCGATGGCATGGTGCGCCTGCCCTTTATCACCCCGGCCGAGCCGACCGATGCGCTCATTGACCCCACCGAGGAATCTTCAGGCAAGAAGATTCCGCCACCACAGCTACAGCCCGGTGACATGGTGGCCGGACAGTACGAAATCTTGGGCGTTATCGCCCACGGCGGCATGGGCTGGATTTACCTGGCCAATGATCACTTTGTCTCCGGAAGAGTGGTTGTCCTCAAAGGTATGCAGGCCCAAAAATCGGCCGATGAAACCGCCGCTGCGGTGGCAGAACGCGAGTTCCTCGCCGATATCACCCACCCTGGCATCGTCAAGATTTTCAATTTCATCGATGACGCCCGGGTGCCCGGCGGCTTTATTGTCATGGAGTATGTCGGCGGGCCGTCGCTAAGAAGCAGGCGCAAAAAGCAGCCGGATAAGCTCCTGCCAGTCGATATCGCCATTGCTTATATCTTGGAAGTCCTGCCCGCGCTGGAATACCTGCATTCGCGCGGGGTGGTCTATAACGACCTAAAGCCCGATAACATCATCGTCACCGAGGACCAGGTCAAGCTCATTGACCTGGGCGCGGTCTCCGGCATTGGCGCGTTTGGCTATATCTACGGCACCAAGGGCTACCAAGCCCCGGAAGTGGCCACCGAGGGCCCTTCCATCGCCAGCGATATCTACACCATCGGCCGCACCCTGGCTTCGCTCTGCCTCAAGCTGCCCACCGAGGACGGCGTCTACCTGTCCGGCATCCCCACCCCCACCGAAGAGCCGGAGCTGCGCCGTTTTCTGTCGCTCTACCGCCTGTTGCAGCGCGCCACGAACCCGGATCCAAAGCGTCGCTTTACCTCCATCAAGGAGCTGCGCACCCAGCTCTATGGCGTGCTGCGCGAGGTCATTGCCATCCGCGACGGCCTGCAGTACCCATCCCAACATTCGCTTTTCTCGCCGCAACGTACCACCTTTGGCACCAAGCACCTAGTTTTCCGCACGGATCAGCTTATCGACGGCATCGATCGCACCGTCCAAATCACCGCCCCCGAGGTCGTCTCCGCCCTGCCTACGCCACTGCTGGACCGCGATGACGTGGGCGCCGGCCTGTTGCAGGGCGCTTCCTATGCGGAGCCACAGGAGGCCCTGGAGACCCTCCGCCAGGCCATGCAGACCCCCGAGTACGAGCACTCGGCCGAAATCCCGCTAGGCGTGGTGCGCTCCATGATTGACCTGGGCTATACCGGCCAGGCCCGCCAGTGGCTTAGCTCCATCGAGGATCGCCTCGGCCGCGACTGGCGTTTCCAGTGGTACGCCGGCATTACCGAGCTGCTTCACGACGACTACCGTGACGCTCAAAAGTACTTCTCCACCGTCCTCGACCTCCTGCCGGGCGAGGCGGCTCCCAAGCTCGCCATCGCCGCCATCAACGAGCTCATCCTGCAGCAGCTGGACTATAGCGATACCTCGCTTATTGACCCCACCGTGGCGCGGGCCTGCTCCAATATGCATTCCACGCTGGCCGATCTCCCTAACTCCGCCTTTGAGGGCCAGCCGGAAATCTGGAACCACGTCACCCAGGATCCGGCCGCACTGCGCTTTAACTCCATGCGCCTCTACGGCATTGTGTGGTCCACCAACCCCACCACCGTCTCCTCTTCTTTTGGCCTCGCCCGCCAGCTGCGCTCCGAGGGCCAGGTGGAGGTAGCCGTCGTGGTCCTTGACAAGGTCCCCAATGCCTCGCGTCACTACCGCATGGCCCGCTTGACGACGATCCTCCAGCTCATCGTCCACGATCTCTCCGAGTCCCGCATCCGCCGCGCCGCCCGACGCCTCGAAGAGGTCCCCACCAACGAGCCGCGCTTCCTCCAGATCAAGATTGCCGTCATCTCCGCCGGCCTGAATTTCCTGCGCAATGCTGATCTATCGCGCGCCGCCTCCCCCAACGACCTCTTCGAATATGCCTTTACCCAGCGTGGCCTGCGCACCGGTCTCTCCGAGACACTCCGCGCCCTCGCGCGCCAAGCCCCGTTTAGCCGCCACCGCTACGCGCTCGTTGACCTTGCCAACCAGGTCCGCCCGGTCACCACCTTCTAATCGCTACATAGGCTCGTACAGCCGCCCCACTAATATAGCTCCAGGTCCTCCGATAAGGCTGTTAATTCAGCTACGGCACGGCGCTGACGGACATCTCTTTCATTCTTGTATTTCTGCAGATCCGCAAGACTCACGCGCCGATGGGAACCAACTTTGTAGCCGGGAAGGCTCCCTTCATCAATGAGCTTTACAACGTGTGGCCGCGAAACATTGAGAAAGTCTGCTGCCTGTTGCGTGGTGAATTCGGATTCCTCGGGCACTACGCGGACCGATTTCCCTGCCGCTTCAATGACGAGAACTTTCTGCAGGGTTTCAGCGATTTCTCGCGGAATTGCGATTATTTGCTCGGTTCCTTGCACGAATATATCCACTGGTGCCGGTGAATCTTTTGCCTCCAGCACAGAATTGAGCCTTAATAAAGCCTCTTCCGCTGGGCTGGTATCCCGAGTTGCCCCGCCATTTTGTAAGTCCTTCATACCCTCACCTTACAAAATAACCGAAATAAACGAAACAGTTGCTGTACTAGGTTCAGAGACAAAAACGAGGCGTGCGATCCCTTGCGGACCGCACGCCCCTTATTCATATTCCAGCCGCTAGCTAGACGTGAGAATCTTTACTTGTACATGCCAGCCTCACGCGCCATAGCGGCGATTTCGGCAGACTTCTGGGCGATAGCCAGCTCCTCGTTGGTCGGCACAACGAAGACCTTGACCGGGGAATCCTCGGTGGAGATCATGCGCGGCTGGTCGGAGCGGACCAGGTTGCGCTCCTTATCAAAGTGGATGCCGTACATATCAAGGTTGTAGAGGGAATCCTGGCGCACCTCGGTATCGTTTTCACCCACACCGGCGGTAAAGGTGATGGCGTCAACGCGGCCCAGGGAAATCATGTAGGAACCGATGAAGCGGCGCAGCTGGTGAATGTAGATATTGTAGGCCAGCCACGCGTCCTGGTCTTCGTTGTCGATGCGCTCGCGCAGCGTACGGAAGTCGTTGACACCGGAGATGCCCTTGACACCGGACTGCTTATTGAGCAGGGTGTCAATCTCGTCCACACTCATGCCCGCCTCGCGGACGAGGTGGAAGATGATGCCCGGGTCAATGTCACCGGAACGGGTGCCCATAGCCAGACCGGCCAACGGGGTCAGGCCCATCGAGGTATCGATGGCGCGGCCATTGCGGATGGCCGCAGCAGAAGCACCGTTGCCTAGGTGAAGAGTGATCTGGTGGGTGTGCATCGGGTCGCGGCCCAAGAGGGCCGGCACCTGCTGGGAGACGAACTCGTGAGAGGTGCCGTGGAAGCCGTAGCGGCGGATATCGTACTTGGACGCTACCTCATTGTTGATGGCATATAGCGCAGCTGCCGGCGGCAGGGTGTTGAAGAACGCGGTATCGAAGACGGCAACGTGCGGAATATCCGGCAGCATCTTCCGGGCCACGCGGATGCCGTCCAGGTTGGCCGGGTTGTGCAGCGGAGCCAGCGGGATGAGGTCTTCAATCATGGACTCAATCTGGTCCACGATGAGCTGTGGTTCGGAGAAGAGGCGACCGCCGTGAACAACACGGTGACCAACGGCGATAACATCCACGTCGGTCGGGCCAACGTTATGTTCGCTCATGATGGCAAAAGCGCGCTCGAGGCCGAAGGAGTGAGTAGGGATTTCCAGCTCTTCCTTGTATTTCTCACCGCCGGTCTTGACGGTGACGGCGCCGAGGGGCTCGCCAACCTGCTCGACTAGGCCAGAGACCAGCGGGGTATCCGTGGCGCTGGACTCGGGATCGACCAGCTGGAATTTAACGGAGGAAGAACCTGAGTTAAGGACCAGAACGTATGACATTTATTTCTCTCCAGCCTGAATAGCGGTGATTGCAACAGTGTTGATGATGTCCGGAACGGTCGCGCCACGCGACAGATCGTTAACCGGCTTGTTCAGGCCCTGCAGGATCGGGCCCACGGCGAGTGCGCCGCCGGTGCGCTGTGCCGTCTTGTAGCCGATATTGCCGGCCTCCAAGTCCGGGAAGACGAAGACGTTTGCCTTGCCGGCCACCTCAGAATTCGGCATCTTCTTAGCCGCAACGCCCGGGTCGCAGGCGGCGTCGAATTGCAGCGGGCCATCCACCTTGACGGAGGAATCCAGCTGCTTGGCGGCCTCCACGGCGGCCACGGCGCGCTCAACGTCCGGGCCGGAGCCGGAGGTGCCCGAGGAGTAGGACAGCATGGCCACGCGCGGGTCGATGCCGAACTGGGAGGCAGTCTGTGCGGAAACGATGGCGATCTCGCCCAGCTGCTCGGCGGTGGGGTTCGGGTTGACGGCACAGTCACCGAAGGCCCACAGGCGGCCGCGCATGACCATCAAGAAGATGGAGGAGACCACAGAAGCGTTCGGCTTGGTCTTGATGATCTGGAAGGAAGGCTTGATGGTGTGGGCGGTGGTGTGGGCAGCGCCGGAGACCATGCCATCGGCCAAGCCCTTGTGCACCATCATGGTGGCGAAGTAGGAGATGTCCTTCATCGTTTCGCGAGCCTGCTCGAGGGTGACGCCCTTCTTCTTGCGCAGCTCAGCAAAGTCGGCGGCGAACTCCTCTGCCAGCGGGGACTCGAGGTGGTTGATGATCTCGGCATCAGCCAGGTCGAGCTTGAGCTCTTCGGCGCGGGCCTTGATATCGGCCTCGTTGCCCAGGATGGTCAGCTTGGCAACCTTATCGCGCAGCACCACGTGTGCGGCCTCGAGGATGCGGTCATCGTCGCCCTCTGGCAGAACGATGTGCGAACCGGCGGCGCGGGCCTGGTCAATAAGCTGCTTCTGGAAGAGGTCTGCGGACATGACCGGGGAGACGTCGCCAAGCGAGGCGAGTGCGCCCGGAACCGCTTCCAGGTCGGTGAAGATGCCAGCAACGGTGGCACCCAAGGATTCCGCATTGTGCTGTGCCAGCTCGCCGGTGCGCTGCGGGGCGCCGGAAATGATGGCCAGCGGCAGGCCAAGGGCGGCAGCTACTTCGGCATCGAAGGCGATATCGCCGGTGCCCTGCGCCACGATGTTCTCAGCGGCGGGAGCCTCAGCAAGTACGGCGGCGACGGTGGCATCGAAGTCTTCGAGGCGGATGAGCTCCGCGCCTAGGTCTTTAGCCAAGGCGGGCACATCGAGGCCATCGAAGCCACGGCCGATAGCGCTAATAACTGCGGAATGAGATGCAGACATGCAATTTACCTTTCAGTCACGGTCATTTGAACACAATTAACGCGTGTCATAACTTCATGTCAGCCATCACAGTTATTAACACGCGGTGACTATTCCACTGTACGCGATTTACCCCCTCCTATGCCCCATCGTGACCGCCCTAAACTGGGGTTAGTAATGCTGTGGTTTTTATCGCATAGTGACCGCGTAGAATATGCAGCACAACGAAAGAAAGGACACCCTAAGCACATGACTAACCCAGCGCGCGTCGCCGTGGTCGGCTCCGGCCCGGCAGGCATTTACGCCTCTGACCTTCTAGTGAAATCCGACCTCGATGTGCAGATCGATCTTTTTGAAAAGATGCCGACGCCGTTCGGTTTGATCCGCTACGGCGTGGCACCGGATCACCCGCGTATTAAGGGCATCGTGCAGTCCCTGCACAACGTTATGGAAAAGGAAGAGATCCGCTTCCTGGGCAATATTGAGGTGGGCAAGGACATCACCGTCGAGGAGATGCGCGAATATTATGACGCCATTATCTTCGCCACCGGCGCTACTGCCGATAAGCGCATGGGCATCCCGGGCGAGGACCTCAAGGGCAACCATGGCGCCGGCGAATTCGTAGGCTTTTATGACGGCAACCCCAACTTCGAACGCGACTGGGACCTCTCTGCAGAATCTGTCGCCGTCGTCGGTGTGGGCAATGTCTCCCTCGACGTCTCCCGCATCCTGGCTAAGACCGCCGACGAGCTACTTGTTACCGAGATCCCGGATAATGTCTATGCAGCGCTGAAGAAAAACCGCGCCAAGGAGGTCCACGTCTTCGGCCGCCGCGGCCCGGCACAGGCCAAGTACACGCCGAAGGAGCTCAAGGAACTGGACGAGTCCCCGACCATCGAGGTCATTGTCAACCCCGAGGACATCGAGTATGACGCCGCCTCTGAGGAGGCACGCCGCGCCGCCAAATCCACAGACCTGGTGTGCCAGACCCTCGAGTCTTACGCTATGCGCGAGCCGGGCGATGCCCCGCACAAGCTCTACATCCACTTCTTTGAGTCCCCGGTAGAGGTGCTGGGCGAGGACGGCCACGTCACCGCCATCAAGACCGAGCGCACCGAGCTCAACGGTGATGGCACCGTAACCGGTACCGGCAAGTACACCGAGTGGCCGGTCCAAGCCGTCTACCGCGCCGTGGGCTACTACCCTCAGTCCGTCGACGGCGTGCCTTTCGACGAGACCAAGGCCACCATGCCCAACGACGGCGGCCACGTGTTGGCCAATGTCGACGGCGAAAAGCTGCCTGGCCTCTACACCACCGGCTGGATTAAGCGCGGCCCGGTGGGCCTGATTGGCAATACCAAGTCCGATGCCAAGGACACCACCACCATGCTCATCGCCGATTACAAGGCAGGCGACTTGGAGCCGGCCACCAAGCGCGATCCGCAGGATATTCTGGATTTCCTGGCTTCCCGCGATATCGCCGTGACCACCTGGGAAGGCTGGCACCGCCTGGATGCCGCTGAGCGCGCCGCCGGTGAACCGCACGGCCGCGAGCGCATCAAGATCGTCGAGTGGGACGAGATGGTCAAGCACGCCGGTCCACAGGCCTAGCCCATGCCGCATTTCATTTCCGCCGCGCCCTTGGGCCAACTGGCAGCCTTGGACGTCCACCAGCTCTATAAGCTGCGGGTGGACGTCTTTGTGCACGAGCAGCGCTGCCCGTACGCCGAGATTGATGCCACCGACGCCAACCCCCAGACCGTGCACCTGCTGGCCTGGGACGCGGACACCCACGAGCTGCTCGGCACGGCCCGTGTCTTTCCGGCTGCGCCTGCTAACGACGCCGCGCTTTCCGACGCCACGCCTACCAACGCCCCGACCACCGGCGCACAAATCGGCCGCTTCGCGCTCGCGCCGGCCGCACGCGGCACGGGACTCGGCCGCGAGCTACTCCAGGCGGCCATAGACCTTGGCGAGCGCATGCGCCCAGGCCAGCCGCTCTATCTGGAGGCGCAGGCCGGACTAGTGGACTATTACGCTTCCTTCGGCTTCACGCCGACTGGAGAGCCATTCGATGACGAGGGAGTCCCCCACCAGCCGATGCTGCGCCCTGCCAGCTAGCCACTTGGACAGCTGGCCGCCTCCTAGTCGGCGTCGTCCACGCCGGAGGCGAGCTTCGGGTCGAGCTCCACGCCGCCCTCGTATTCCACGACCTCAATATCGGGAACATTCTCGGTTTCTGGATCGATGCCGCGGGCGCCGCCTTGCGCCAGCAGGCCCGGCGTGGAGGTCACCTCAATCTTGTGCGCCGCTAGTGCTGCGCGGTCGCGCGCCTCCTCCGCGCTTTCCGCGGTGGCAGACACCAAGCCCATGCGGCGGCCCTTGTAGGCCCCCGGCTTGCCAAAGAGTTTGACGTCCGTCTCGGCGTAGTTGAGGGCCGCGGCGACGCCGGTATATGCCACCTCATTCAGCTCCTCGTCCGCGTGGATGACCACGCTTGCACCCGGGGTGACCAAGGTGGCGTCAATGGGGTAGCCCAAAATCGCCCGCGCATGCAGGTCAAACTCGGAAAAGCGCTGCGTGTAGGCGGTAAGCATCGCCGTATCCGCGGGGCGGGGGGACACGGAGGAAAAGTACACGTCATCACCCGCGACGAAAAGCTCCACGCAGTACACGCCGCGCCCGCCCAGCTCATTAGAGATGCGCGCGGCCACCGAGCGTGCGTTTTCCAGCGCGATCTCGCTCATGCCGGTAGGCTGCCACTCCTCCACGAGGTCACCGCGCTCATGGCGGTGACCGATAGGCTCGCTAAACCACGTGGCCAGCTTGCCCGTGGCCGGGTCGATGGACCGGATGGCCAATAGGGTGACTTCCAAGTCAAAATCTACGAAACGCTCGGCCACTACGCGCTGCGAATCCGAGGACACGCGCCGCACGGTCTCCCAGGCCACTCGCACATCATCCTCTTCGCGCGCGATCATGTGGCCCTTGCCGGAGGTAGACACATCCGGCTTAATGATGCAGGGAAAGCCCAACTCGCCCACTGCTTCTTCCAACTCCTCCAGAGAGCTGGCGAAGCGGTATGCCGAAACCGGCAGGCCGATATTCTCCGCCACCTCGCGCACGCACTGGCGGTCCTGCGTCATGGCGCAGGCGCGAGCCGACGGGACCACGATGGCATCGCTATGCGCTTCCATCTCCTCCAGCGCTTCTACCGCAACGGTTTCTACCTCCGGAACCACAAAATGCGGCTGAATCTCTTGGGCCAGCTGCAGGATGCGCCCGGTGTCCTTAATATCGGCGACGTAGCTAAACTGCGCCACCTGGTGCGCCGGCGCGCCCGCATACGAGTCCACAGCGTGGACCTCAAGGCCCAGGTTCTGGAAGGACATGGCCAGCTGCTTGCCCAGCTCGCCCGAGCCCAGCAGCAATACCTTGGTGGCATTGCTAGTCAGCGGCGTGCCAATATGACCGGCGATCTCGCCTGGATTATCCATGAAAATGCTCCTTCTAAGCCGCAGGCAGCGGCGGCTACTGGCTTAGATTATTTCATATTTAGGCCCCAAGCCCTCTACCCACATGCCAGATGCCACGGATAAGCAAAGGCGCCCTGTGGGCAATTCCACAAGGCACCTGAAACATTTCCGCCTAGGCTGCAGGAGCCTCAGCCGGGGCCTCCCCCGCCGGCTGTTCGGCAGGCTGCTCCGGCTGGCCTACCGGCTCCGCTACGGTAATGATGTTGTCCTCATAACCCAGCGCGCCACCAACGAACTGGCCGCCACAGGTAATGAGAACCAGGCGGTTCTCGCCTTCCTTATCGTTGACCACGTCCGGGAAACCGGAACCCTTGGGCAGACGGTACGGCGCCTCGGTCACGCGGAAGGTACGCTCTTGGCCGTCGATGACCACGGTAAATTCCTGGTCCTTCTTCAGCTTCGTGAACTTCTCCGCATAACCAGTGCCCTGGCCCTGGTAGTTAATGTGGCCCGTAATCACGCTCGAGCCCACATTGCCCGGCTCACCCGGCACAGCGGAAGCGGAGTACCAGCCCACCCGGGTGACGTCGTGTGGCGGCAGCAGCACGCCCTGGTCCGTGACCTGTACGGGGTCTACGGCCGCATATTCGCCATCGATACCCACGGACATGCCCTCAAAGCCCTTGAACTCACCAGGCGCGGCCTCATACTCGTGCTCCTGCTGGCCCGAATCATCCACGAAGGCATCGGACTTCGGCCCGGATTCCTCCGAGGCGCTCTCGCTGGCTACCGTCTCCGGCGCCGAACCAGCCTCATCCTCATCATCGCGCGCCAGGTACAGCACTACCTGCAACAAGACCAATGCCACCACAACGATGGCCGCGATAATAGCGATCAGCTTGCCACGGCCCATGCTCTGCTTGCCGACGCCCCCTTCTTCCCTACTCGCCGGATGCTGCGACATTCCATTGTCTTCCGGCTGCTGTGGTTGCGCGTGCTTTCCCATAGCTAGCTTCCTCTACTTCCTCGATTTGTCTACCTTGTGCAGGTTATATGCAAATCCCCTCCAGCGTGTGCAGTCACACCCTGGAGGGGATTTTTGGTGTTTAAGTCTCAACCCCAGTGGGGCGACCCGCGGGCCACCTCACCGATGCTTATGGACTACTTGATGTAATCCTGCATACCCGGCTCAAGCTCGGTTGCGCCGGACGGAACGGACTTAATCTCAACGCGGTCGGCGTTGGATGGCAGTGCGTTGCCAGTCTCTTCAGGTTCCTGACCCTGGACCTCGACGCCACGGCCGTGTCCATTGTCAGAGTTGCCGCCCTTAGGAGCATCCTGACCCTTGTCCTCGTGACCATTGTCAGAGTTGCCGCCCTTAGGAGCATCCTGACCCTGGACCTCGTGACCATTGCCACCATCGTGGTTACCGGTGTTGTCACCGTGGCCACCGTTGTGGTTGCCATGATCCTTGTGGTCGAAGTGATCCTTGATGATCTTGCCCAAGCCGATGCCCGGAATCAGGATGAGCCACCACTTATTGTCCTTGGAGGAACCGTGGGAGGATTCGCCGTCGCCCGGCTCCTGACCCTCAACCTCGTGGGAGGTTACGGTCTGGTCCTCATCGTTGATGTCCTTGTGCTCAGCGATGTGGTTCGGATTCTCCGGAGTGGTATCCGGGGTGTCCTCACCCTTCTCGTTGACCTCAGTGGAGGTGAGCTCCTCGAAGGCAACCGCAGCCTCAACCGGCTCGGTCACATCATCATTGACGGTGATGGTGACAGCCTCAGTGCCATTAG
>NZ_JASPII010000009.1:0-63812 GCF_030229635.1 Corynebacterium marquesiae | reverse complement strand
ACCTGGTCCACAACCTTGGCACCAGCAACAACCTCACGCAGGCCACCCTCGAAGTCAGCGTTAGTGGAAACCTTCGGAGTCTTCTCAGAACCCTCAGAGGTCACAGTCTGATCTTCGTCATCGATGTCCTTGTGCTCACCAACCGGATTCGGGTTGTCCTCATCGGTCGGGTTGTCCTCACCGTGCTTATCCACCTGGGTGGAAGTCAGCGTCTCGAAGGCAACCGCAGCCTCAACCGGCTCGGTCACATCATCATTGACGGTGATGGTGACAGCCTCAGTGCCATTAGCGCTCTCCGGGGTGAACTTGTGACCCTTAGTCTCACCAAGAACGGTCTTGCCGTCCTCCTTGGAAATCAGCTGGGCATCCAGAATGTATTCCTTACCCGGAACCAGACCCTCGTAAGAAACCTGGTCCACAACCTTGGCACCAGCAACAACCTCACGCAGGCCACCCTCGAAGTCAGCGTTAGTGGAAACCTTCGGGGTGTCCTTCTCGTCGTCACCAGGGGTACCCGGCTCGTTAGGCTCGGTCGATTCAGAAGGCTCGGTCGGCTTATCCGGGGTCGTCGACTCGCCGTCCGAAGGCTTGTCAGACTCAGAGGTCTCGGAAGCTTCAGAGGACGTGGTCTCTACAGACTCGGACTCAGAAGGCTCACTGGACTCAGACTCAGACGGTTCCTCAGACTCGGAAGGCTTCTCACTCTCAGAGTCACCCGGCTCCTCAGACTCGCTGGTCTCGCTAGTCGTCGAGGTAGAGGAATCCTCAGAGGAAGAAGGCGTAGAGGTTTCACCCTCGCCACCGTGACCAGGCTCATCCGGAACCTCCTCGGTAGAGGTGGCGGTCTCCGGAGTGGTGGTCTCGGAAGGCTTGTCAGACTTTACAGTCTGAGCCTCGTCCTCGATATTGGTGTGCTCGGCGATGTCATTCTTCTCACTAGTGGTGGAATCCTCGCCGTCCTTGTTAACAGCAGTGGAGGTCAGGTACTCGAAAGCAACTGCCTCATCAACGGCCTCGGTAACACCCTCATCAACGGTGATCTTGACTTCTACCGTGCCCTCGGAGGTCTTCGGTACGAAGGTCTTCTCACCGTGGCCGATTACCGGGAAGTCACCAGTGGTCTCGTCCTTGACCTTGGAACGCAGCTCTGCATTCAGAGTGTATTCCTTGCCAGGAACCAGGTCATTGTACTTAACCTTATCGGTAATGACGGTGCCAGCCTTGATCTCATCGCCCTCAGCCTTCTCAGCCTTGGTGCCGATGGATGGCTCCATCTTGGAGGTTACGGTCTGTGCCTCATCATCGATCTCGCGGTGATCGGTAATCTTCTTCTCTTCGTCAGAGTTCGGAGTGTCCTTACCGTTCTCATCGACCTGCTTGGAATAGAGATCCTCGAATGCGACGGCAGCCTTGATAACGCCTTCAACGTCATCGTTGACCTTAATGTCAACAACCTGCTCGCCGGAAGACTTCTTCGGAGTGAAGGTTACATCGCCCTTGCCGACGACCTCGTGCTCACCCTTATCATTCTCAGCCTTGTTACGCAGCTCAGCCTTCAGGGTGTATTCCTTGCCAGGAACCAAGTCGGTGTAGGTAACGGTGTCCTTGACGGTGACGCCAGCCTTTACCTGGGTAGCCTTGTCAAATTCAGCCTTAGTCTGGATAGACGGGGTCCACTTGGTGTTAACGGTCTGCTTTTCATCGTTGATGTTTTCGTGAGTAGCAATCTCGTTCTCATCGGAGGAGCCAGTGGTCTCGTTGCCATCCTTGTCTACCTCGGTAGATACAAGCTTCTCGAAGGCAACCGCAGCGTCAACAGCAGGATCTGCCTTCTCGTTGACGGTGATCTCAACTTCCTTCTCACCGGCGGACTCTTCCGGAACGAGTTCCGCAGAGCCTTCACCCAGTACGGTCTTGCCATCGGCCTTGGAGATCAGCTTTGCCTTCAGGGTGTACTTCTTACCCGGAACAAGATCCTTATACGTCACAGTGTCAATAACCGTGGCACCCTTCTCTACACGGTTGCCATCCTTGATCTTGGCCTGCGTGTGAATCTCAGGGTTCCACTTAGTGTTGACGGTCTGCGCCTCATCATCAATGTCCTCGTGCTTCGCAATGAAGTTGCCATCGCCGGAATCGTTCGGGACATCCTTGCCGTTCTCATCCACCTCGTGGGAGTACAGCTTCTCATAAGCAACGGCAGCAGCAACAGGGTTCTTCACACTGTCATCGACATTGATCTTTACCTCAACGTCCCCGGACTCACCCGTAGCTTCAAAGGTTTCAGAACCGGTACCAAGAATTGCGTGATCGCCGTTGGCGTCAGCAGCCTTGTTACGCAGCTCAGCCTTTAGGGTGTACTTCTTACCCGGAACAAGATCCTCGTAGTGAACCTTGTCCTTAACAGTAGCGCCAGCAACGACCTGCTGCTTGTCGCCATCAAAGGAAGCCTCGGTCTCAATCTTCGGATTAAGATCCTTCTCCTGCTCTTCAGTGCCTGGAACCGGAGCGGTCGGCTCAGTCACCTTAGTGGTCTCGTCAGGAGAGGTCGGTTCAGTAGTGGAATCCTTTGGAGTGGTCTCCTCAGTGTTAGACGGCTCAGAATCCGTGGTCGTCTCACTATTAGGGGTAGTCTCCTCACCCGGATTCTCAGGAGTGGTCTCATCGGACGGATTTTCCTCCGTCTTCGGAGTCTCCGGAGAAGTAGTAGGTTCCTCAGTTTCACCTTCATCGTCGGGCAGACCCGGCTGATCCGGCGGCATTACTCGCTGCATGCCTGGAGCCCTTTTCCCATTCTTCTCAACCGGAATAACCACAGTGACGAAATAGTCTGCAGGTTGCTCAGGAATCTCTGAAACCTTCTTGAAAGAAGGGCCCTTATTTCCCGGAGTATAAGCGCTCTCAATCTCAAGACCCGTTAGATCTGTGAATTCTTTCATAGAGCCATTAAAGGTCGGAAAGTTGACTTGATCATAAGGGTTGTTGTACTTGGGCTGTTGCCCGTTAATGGTATAGGCGGCCGCAGTCCTGTTATCCGGACGTTCACTTACCAGCGCTATCATGTATACCACATACGTACCCGCAGCGGCCTTATCCCCAGCCTTAATGGCCTTTTGCCACTCGAGAGCTAACCGAATCACAGCGTCCCGATACTCGGAAGGAATGCTCAATTTTGTCGCGTTGTCCTTCGAGTACAAAACGCTAGTTTTGTTATTTGGGTACTTGTCAAGGGGATCTATACACCAAGCCCACCCCACGTTGTTATTTGGGTTTGCCTTCGTGCCATCCTTAGGGGGACCTGCCCACGTCAGAGAGCCCCATGCCTGGGCGTCCTCGCCTACATTAACCCTACCGCCCATCTCTACGTTCGGCGTAAAGTCGGTAGGCTCAGCAGCCCCTGCCTTACTACCCGGAACGGTGACCATGGCCGCAATTACCGCAATTGCAGCAAGCACTGCAGTAAAGACCATCCACCCCTCTCGGGATATGTTTCTTAATTTACTCATTCTTTCCTCTTCGAGCGGTACAAATACTTACATTCGTTTTCCTGTACAGCGAGTGTCTTCGCTGAACAGAACCTGAAATTGAGACTTGAACACACTGCGGTTAATCAGGGTTTTGAACCCGAATCTGGATTAACTCTTATTGTGCTCTTAGCATAGTATCACGGGAAAATTTAAGGCGCCAGCCAGAAAGCTTTAGAAAACTGCAGGTTATGCAGGATTTCTAATTTCATACCCACAGGTGGATGCACTTATTTCCACGGTTAACCTAGGTTTAAATACGTATGTTCAATGTATCCTAGGCCTTTCTTAAGGTCTGGACACCACACTAATGGCTTAATCAATACTAAGATTAGCTTTAACAAGACCTACGTAGATATTTCTTTACGCTGTGCTTTATCTAATTTCTTGCAAATTTTAGAGAGGGGGGATTGCACGCAATTTCTTCGCGTCACCCCGCTACCATCCCCAGAAAGTTGGTGTTACAGGTGTAGCTGCATGGCATTCGATAAGAGTGTACGCACGTTCGACATTTAGAAATGTAGTAATCCTTAACCCTTTTGCCTCTCATCTCCAAGAAGGGCTGTGTGAGCGAAAACTCTGCCTAAGGTCGTCACAATCACACTTAGGACCCCCGAATAGGGAGTGAGGGAGAATTGGGCAAAGAAAAAATCCGCACGGGCGCCGGCAAGCGGATGCTTTACCGAGGCCGCAGTGCGGATCCTGGAATGAACTAAGCCTTAGAGAACGGCAGTGACTTGGTAGCCCTTTTCCTGCAGGAGCTGGGAAACTGCCTCAAAGGTATCGCCGTCCTTGTCCGGGTTGTAGGTCTCCGGGTTCAGGGCAATATTGGCGGTGTCGCCCTCGTAGCGGACGCTGATGAACTCGTAGCCGGCTTCGGCATGTGCGGCGTCGATAAGAGCCTGCACGTCGTCGGTGTTGCCCTGCTCAGCAACAGCAACCTGCTCCTGCTCAGGTGCCGGCGCAGCCTCCTGTGCCGAGGCGCCCAGCCCGAAGAAGCCCATAATCGTGGCTAGCAGGCCGCTCAAAAGCTTAACAATCATTGAAATAACTCCCTGTGTTGAAATACGCGGGAATTGCGCCCGCGAAAGCTGAAAACTCTCTGTACTTAAAACGAACTTAACTTTAGATGAGTTTTTGGTTATGTTCAACAGGGAAGGACCTATGCTGGCATGTCACGGTCTTGCGGGCAGCTTAAAGGGCACTGAAATGCCACAGCGCCCGTGCTCCGTCTCAGGGGCGGTACACGGGCGCTTTCGCTCAATTAGGGCTAAATCCCTTAGAGGGACCAAGAGCTAGGCAAAATATAGGAACCTTTGTTGTCTGCTAGGAGGGCTAGAAGAAACATCGTGCAGAGAACCAGTTCAGCTGTGCTAGAGAGTGGGGCTCTCACACCACGCTACTAAGGACTACATCCTTACTGGTCTTCCATGACATCGTGACGAATGATGGTCTGGTCGCGGCCAGGACCGACGCCGATGTAGGAAATGCGGCAGCCAGACAGCTCCTCTAGGCGCAGGACGTAGTCTTGGGCCTTTTGCGGCAGCTCCTCAAAGGTGGAGCACTCCGTGATGTCCTCATCCCAGGCCGGCATGGTCTCGAAGATGGGCTCGGCGTGGTGGAACTCGGACTGGGTAAGCGGCAGCTCGTCGTAGCGCTTGCCGTCGACGTCGTAGGCCACGCAGATCGGAATCTCACCGATGCCGGTAAGAACGTCCAGCTTGGTCAGGAAGTAATCGGTAAAGCCGTTCACGCGGGTGGCGTAGCGCGCAATGACGGAGTCGTACCAACCACAACGGCGCTTGCGGCCAGTGTTCACACCAACCTCGCCGCCGGTGGTCTGCAGGTACTCGCCCCACTTATCAAAGAGCTCGGTGGGGAACGGGCCAGCGCCCACGCGGGTGGTGTAGGCCTTGATGATGCCCAGCGAGGTTTTAATCCGCGTCGGACCAATGCCGGAACCTACGGAAGCACCGCCGGCAGTCGGGTTAGACGAGGTCACGAACGGGTAAGTGCCATGGTCCACATCCAACATGGTGGCCTGGCCGCCCTCCATGAGCACGTGCTTGCCGGACTCGAGGGCCTGGTTGAGCTCCAGCTCAGCATCGATAACCATCGGGCGCAGGCGGTCGCGGTAGCTCAGGAAGTACTCCACAATCTGGTCTGCCTCGATGGCCTTGCGGTTATACATCTTCACCAGCATCTGGTTCTTGATATCCAGCGCGGATTCCACCTTCTGGCGCAGGATAGACTCATCAAAGATGTCCTGCCCGCGGATGCCAATGCGCGCAACCTTATCGGCGTAGGTCGGGCCAATGCCGCGGCCGGTGGTGCCGATAGCGCGCTTGCCCAGGAAGCGCTCCTGCACGCGGTCCAGGGTCTGGTGGTACGGCGCCACTAGATGCGCATTGGCGGAAATCTTCAGGCGCGAGGCGTTCGCGCCGCGGGCCTCAAGGCCATCAATTTCATCAAAGAGCGCCTCAAGGTTGATCACTACGCCATTGCCCAGCACCGGGGTAGCGTTCTCAGACAAGATGCCGGCTGGCAGGAGCTTCAGCTCATATTTATCGCCGCCTACCACGACGGTGTGGCCGGCATTATTGCCGCCGTTCGGCTTGACCACGTAGTCAACCTTGCCGCCGAGGATGTCGGTCGCTTTGCCCTTGCCTTCGTCGCCCCATTGGGCGCCGACAATGACGATCGCTGCCATTGTTTAGTCACTTCCTCATTATTGAAGCCAAAATACTCTCCAACTTTACACTTTCCCGGCCCAAAAAGCGCGCGTAGCATGGTGCGCATGCGTTTTTTGTTCCTCCGCTGCGGCGCCCTAGACATCCCCATGCCCGCTGAGGCCCACGATCTTTCGGCCGTTCCTACTCGCAAAGAGCTCGCGCTTATCGACGCCTTCTTATCCCCCCTCCTTCCCACCGACCCCACCCCCTCCCTCGACGACATCGCCGCCCAACCCGACGTCCGCCACCTCGGCGCGCCGGAGCCAGCCCCACAGGCCCCACACCTAGTAGAGCCCGCCCGCATCGTCGTCGCCGGCTCCGATGCTGCGCTTTCGGCCGTGCTCACTCGCCTCATGCGCTCCGACCGCCTCTGGGCCGAGGTCGCTTTCATCCCCGTCCCCTCGGCCGCAGCATCCGCCTCCACCCCGTCCGCGGCCGCGCAGAACTGGGGCCTTCCCACCGCCCCGGCCGAAGCCCTCGATTTCGCCCGCACCGCCCCGGTCCGCCCAGCTCCGCTCATCCGCAATGATTCTGGCCTCGCAGTCGCTGGCTCTGCCACCATCTCGGACGCCACAAACGGCGCTTTCACCGGCGAAATCATCATCGATGACCACACCCTAGCCGCCACCTCCCCCAAGACCTTCGGCGCACGCCTAGTCCCAATGACCGACGCCCCCGGCATCCTCGCCGCCCGCGCTACCTCCCCCGTCGAGTCGCAGGGCCGCCTCCGCTCGCTCCTGCGCAAGCCCGGCCAGCTCGACCCCGAATCCGTGCGCACCGGCCGCGCCGTCCAGGCCGGCGGCCCACAGCTGCGCGTCATCGTCGATTCGGTCCCTCACAAGCGGCCGGTGACCCGCGTGACCTTCTACCGCCACCTGCGCGACCTCCAGATCGTCCGCCCTTAGCCCCCGCGACGTCACTCATTGCGCACGACGTCTTTATCTACGCGCGAGGACGCTAGTCCTCGCGCCCCCACACCTCCGGCGGGTAGGCCGGGTGCTGCGAGGTCGGCACCAGGTGCGCCACGGCCGACTCACGCGACAACCCGCACACCATCAGCATGTCCACCACGAGGGAGCGCGTCTGGCCCAGAATCATATAGGCCGATAACGTGCCGTCCTTGTCGATGATGTCCAGCCCGGCGCGCCCGCCCACGATACGCAGGCGCTGCACAAGGTCCGGAATTTCAATCGCTTCGTCGTGCCCGTGCTGTTTGCCCTGACTATAGAGCTCGCTGATGGCGAGCATGATTTCAGAAAGCTCATCGAGCAATTCCACCTGCTCGTCTGAAACCTTGTCGCGGTCCTCCGTCAGGCCCAATGCCTGGCGGGAGAGCACGCGCACACCGCGGACCGCGTTATCTACCGGCATGAGGATGCGCTCCAACGATCGAATGCTGCGCCGCGAGGCCCACAACAGTGGCGAGACCTCCGAGGCCTCCCTGCCCGATTGCGCCGCGCTCAGCAGGGTATTCACGCTGTCTTGCGTACCGCGCACCGCCTCACGCGCGTCGCGGATGACGGCGGGGTCTTGCTGGCGGATGCCATAGGTGACGTCGGCAAGAATGCTCGAGGCAATCTTTAACACCTTCGAGACCTCGCGCCGCGCCTCCACCAACGGGGAATTGGGAATCAGCGCAATGGTTATCAAGCCAATGCCCGAGCCAATCATCGCGTCGATCGCGCGGTGCAGGCCACCCGGCCCCTCCGTGGGTGGGAAAATCGTCGCAATCAAAATCGCGCCAAAGACAATCTGGTTGGTCACCAGCGGCGACTTGGTCAAAAACGAGCCCACCACCAGGCCCGCGCCCACAATGAAGAAAATCTGAAACGGCCCCTGCCCCACAATCTGGAAGAGCAGGTCGCCCACGGCCACGCCGATGATGCCGCCAATCGACATCTCCAGCGCCTTTTTCATCCTGTCCCCACCGGACATCCCCAGAATGATGACCGCAGAAATCGGCGCAAAGAACGGCTGCGGGTGCCCCACCACATCGCCGGCCACCCAGTACGCGAGCGCCGCACCAATGGTCGCCTGCACAATATAAACAAACCGCGCGCGGATGCGGTTTACCCGCGAGAGCACCGAGCGGTCAATCACCCGCAGCTTTTCCCGCGTTGAGACTCTTTCCTTCGCTTCCGACATGACTTCCAGCATAGAAGACCGCCCCTACCATCGCCGCCGTCCCCGCGCATCTCGGCCGTCGGCTGGCCTGTGGATAGCTCTTGCCGACGCCCCCTTTTCCCCCACCTATCCACAATTTCGCCCTTCCCGGCCGCGCACCACTTGTTCAGTCCTCGCGTGCCCTTTAGCTTCGGCCGTGTGAACACCGAATTTCTCTTGCTATGCCGCCGCGGCGTCGACCTCATCGCCGAATTTCAGGGCTGCTCCGAAGACTCACTCCTCAAGGCCGGAGCCAGCCCCCTTTTGGCTACCCAGCTCGCCCGCCTGCAACACGTCTACTTCGGCCGCACGTCGAATACCCGCAAGCAACGCCACGCCCGCGAGGCCGCCCGCAGCCGCGCCCATGACCTCGCCACGCTCGATAGCATCGAGTCCTATACCCGCCGCGTGCGCGATAGTAACCGCGCCTGGGACCTGCGCTTAGAGCTCTGCCGCACCGAGGCGCGCCTGATTCCCTCCGTGGCCAAGAAGCTCCTCAAGCAGCTCAATCCGCCCCGCCGCCCTGAGCCCGGCGTGCGCTATACCCGCCGCCCCGACGGCCCCCACACCATCTCCATTACGGCTGATCCCACCGATATCGCCGATATCAAGGGCGTGCTTTCTTCCGTCAACAAGGACGATCCCCTCGCCGCCGCCAAGAAAGTCCTCCTTGAGGGCAATCCCGGCGCGCTGCCGGCCGTGCACACCAATGTCATCCTCACCCTGGACCAGCTCGACCGCATCGTCGCCGCGCCTGCCGACGCCTCCGATATCACCCTCCAGCTCACCAACGGCGCCCGCATGACCGGCGCGCAGCTCGTCGCCCGCGCCTTAGCCCAGCGCGGCTACGTCAGCCTGGTACACCCAGAGCACGGCCCGGTGAACCTGTACCGCACCGAGCGCATGGCCACGTGGAAACAACGCATGCTCGCCGCGGCCGAGCACCCCGTGTGCGCCTGGCCGGGCTGCAATACGCCTGCCGACGACGCCCAAGTCCACCACCTCACCGCCTGGTCCGCCGGCGGGCCCACCAACCAAGAAAATCTGGTCACCTTGTGCGCGCACCACAACTCCGTCAACCAAGATGACCCCTCCCGACCCACAGAACGCGGCCGTATGGTGCGCGTAAATGGCCGCATCGCTTGGGTACCACCGTGGAGCAATACCCCACGCTTCGTCCCCAGCCCCGCTAGGCCGCCAAGCCCCAACCACAACTTTTAACTGCGCCGGCCGATCACCGAGCCCCGTCTAAAATCGCCCCGGCCGAGAGAACGAAAAAGCCGCTTCCCACGCGGGGAAGCGGCTCGTTCGGCATGCCTATGTACGAGGCTGCCTCAACTTAAAGCACGGTGGCCAAGCTACTTGGAGATGGACTTGCCCACAGAGTGCAGGTCCTGGCAGGACTCGATGACGCGCTCGGACATGCCCTGCTCTGCCTTCTTCAGGTAGGAGCGTGGATCGTAGACCTTCTTGTTGCCAACCTCGCCGTCGATCTTGAATACGCCATCGTAGTTCTCCATCATGTGGCGAGCGATCGGGTTGGTGAAGGCGTACTGGGTATCGGTGTCTACGTTCATCTTGATGACACCATAGCGAAGTGCCTCTTCAATCTTTTCCTTCTCGGAGCCGGAGCCGCCGTGGAAGACGAAGTCGAATGCGTACTCGTCCTCACCCAGGCCGAGCTTCTTCTGTGCCACCTTCTGGCCCTCGAGCAGGACCTCTGGGCGCAGCTTCACGTTGCCTGGCTTGTAGACGCCGTGAACGTTGCCGAAAGTAGCGGCCAGCATGTAGCGGCCCTTCTCACCGGTGCCTAGGGCATCGATGGTCTTTTCAAAGTCCTCTGGGGAGGTGTAAAGGTTAGCGCCCGCCTTAGCCTGGACGCCGTCTTCTTCGCCACCGACGACGCCGATTTCGGCCTCGAGGATGACGTGCGCGTTCTTAGCCTTTTCCAGCAACTCCTGGGCGATGACCAGGTTCTCGTCGATGGGGATAGCGGAGCCGTCCCACATGTGGGACTGGAACAGTGGGTTCTCGCCGCGGTCGACGCGCTCCTGGGAGATAGCCAGCAGCGGACGGACGTACTCATCGAGCACTTCCTTCTGGCAGTGGTCGGTGTGCAGCGCGATATTGACGCCGTAGTGCTTGGCGGCCTCGTGAGCGAATGCGGCCAATGCCTGAGCACCCTTGACCTTGTCCTTCAGTGCCAGACCGGAACCGAAAGCGGCACCACCGGTGGAGAACTGGATGATGCCGTCGGACTCGGCCTCAGCAAAGCCCTTCAGAGCTGCGTTAATGGTCTCAGAAGAGGTGCAGTTGATAGCTGGGAACGCGAAGCCATTCTTCTTCGCGGTATCCAGCATCTCGTTATAGACCTCAGGGGTTGCAATTGGCATGAATTTCCATCCTTAAAAGTGGGTTTGTGGTCAAACACGTTCCAGCACCCAAGTATGCCCGTTTCCCGGAAATTCTGCCGCAAAAACCGTGTGACATTTTCAACCCGGTCATTTCCGGGACCAGCCCAATCCGACAAGCGTGGGCTATTTCGCCATATTTCGCGCCACGCGGGCGCAGGCCTCCATCAGCATCCAGCCGGAAAGCTGCACGGACAAATCGCGCTCATCTACACGAATTATGCCGACCTTCTCACTCATAGTGCGTCGGCCGAATCCGTAGTTATGCGGCAGGCGCGCATCGGACAACCAGTCGGATCCGAAAATCGGCAGGCCGTCGACCTCGAGGCGGTGCTCCCACACCGACTCGGCCGAGGCCACCACCATGCGCGCGGCCAGCTTCTTCGTCGCACGGTTGGCGGGGGAATCGCCGGGCAGGCGCACAGCGACGTCGGCAAGATAGCGCATCAAAATGCCTTTAAACAGGCCACCGTCACCATCGCCGGTCTCCCAGTCCACCACGCCCGAAGGCGTAGCCATGCCCGAAGCCACGGTCTGCACCAAGCCCCGGATGCGGATGATGTAATCCATCATCTCGGAAGCCATCTCGGCCTCGTACACGCTGTCGATCTGTTCCAAATCGCCCACGCCAGCCTTTTCCCGCAGCGCCAGCACGATTTCCAGGCACGCGCCGAGCACTACACCCTGGCAGTAGGGGTGGATGTTTTTTACCACCTCAGGGCCGTCCATGCGCATGCGGACGCCGTCCATGATGTAGCCGTCGTCGTCAAGCAGGTGGTCATAGATCCAGTCAACGATGTGGCGCGCTTCCTCAATGCGCCCCATCCGCGCGAGCATGATGGCGCCCGGGCCGTTGGAGGGCACGTTCATGAAATTCTCGCCCAGGCGCCACGGCAGCACGCCAAGCGTTTCATCGAGGCCTTCGTGGATATTGCGCTGCAGGGCCGCGAGGCGCTTGGGTGACTTTGCCTTCTTCAGTCCTTCCACGCGGCCGAAGGCCAGCGCGAGCCAGGCCTTGTCGTCGTAGTACTTATTCTTGGTCAGCTGCGCGAGGTTGCGGATGCGAATGCCGCGCAAGGTGTCATAGATGCGGTGGCGGCGCACCTTGGTGTTATTGCGCAGCGCCGCATCAACGAGGCAGTCCAAGTAGTGGGCCTGCCACCAGTAGTGCCAGTGGACGAAGAGCTTTTCCTTCGTGGTGGGCGGCCAGCTGACCACGGCAAGATTGGTGCGCGGCAGGCCCCATACGGAGTGCGCGTGGCGCTCATTGATGGCGGCCTCTGCGAGTTCGGCGCGGTGGGCCCACTTTTCTTCCACGGTTCCTCAATCACTCCAGTCGCACGGGTAGATATAGCTAGTGTAACGATCTTCTCCTACCAGGAATTGTCCAGATCGGCGTGCTGGCGGATCCAAGCGTGCATGGCAATGCCGGCCGCGACACCCGCGTTGATGGAGCGGGTGGAGCCAAATTGGGCGATGGAGCAGGTCATCACCGCGGCGTCCTGGGCCGCTTGCGTCACACCGGGGCCCTCTTGGCCGAAAAGCAGCAGGCTGCGCTCCGGCAGCTCGGCCGTTTCCAGGGGCACACAACCGGGGGTGTTGTCGATGGCTACCACGGTAAGGCCCTCCTCGGCCGCCCACGCAATAAGCTTTTCGACGCTCTCGTGGTGCATCAAGTGCTGGTACCTATCTGTGACCATTGCCCCGCGGCGATTCCACCGCCGCCGGCCGACGATGTGCACGGTATCGACGGCGAAGGCGTTGGCGGTGCGCACGACGGTGCCGATATTGGCGTCATTTTCAAAGTTCTCGATCGCGATGTGCAGGCTATGCCGGCGCTTATCGATGTCCTCTTTGATCGCCTCCCTGCTCCAGTAGCGGTAGGCATCGACGACGTTGCGACGGTCTCCTTCAGCAAGCAGCTCTGGGTCGTATTTCTCGGCCTCAGGCCCTCGCGGCAGCGGACCTTCCCACGGGCCTACGCCATGGCGGCCCTCGTTCCACTCGGTCGGCCCCTTGACCTCGTCCGGCTTGGCCTGGTCGGCCGCGCTGTCTGCGTTAGGCGAGGTCAAGGTCGCCCAGGCCCAGCAGGGAGCGGTACTCGAGGCCTTCTGCGGCTATGACGTCGCCGGCACCGGTCTCGCGGTCCACAACGGTCGCCACGCCAACGACCTCGGCGCCGGCCTCGCGCAGCGCGGCCACGGCGGTAAGCGGGGAGTTACCGGTAGTGGTGGTGTCTTCTACGACAAGAACCTTCTTGCCTTCCACGTCTGCGCCCTCGATGCGGCGCTGCATGCCGTGCTTCTTGGCTTCTTTGCGTACGACGAAGGCGTCGATATCGCGGCCGTCGGCATGCATGATGGAGGTGGCAACCGGGTCGGCGCCGAGAGTCAGGCCACCGACGGCTGCGAAATCCCAATCTGCGGTCAGCTCGCGCAACAGAGCGCCGATGAGACGGGAGGCTTCGTGATGCAAGGTAGCGCGGCGGAGATCCACGTAGTAGTCAGCTTCCTTGCCGGAGGACAGCGTCACCTTGCCGTGGACGACGGCCAGTTCCTTAACCAGCTCAGCGAGGCGGGCCTTCTTCTCGGCATCCAGGTTTTGGGCGTGCGCGGTGTGCGCATTGGTGGTGTGAGAATCCACAGTCATCTGCTCCTTGTCGTGGGTCGTGCGCGGCGGCTCGTGCGCGGTGGCAGGCCGCCAGTATTGGTCTCTAGGCTACTCTTCCCGGCGCGGGTCCGATTCCTCGGCCGCGCGACTATCGACCCCGCGGGTATCAGCCGCGCTGGGGGCGGGCCCACTAGTGGAATCGTCGGAAGGGGCGTCGAAGATGGAGGCGGCGCGGAACTGCTGGCGGGGCAGGCGGGCGGTGTGGGAATCGGGTGTGGGGCGCTCGCGGCCATCGGCAATGGCGTCTACTTCGTCGCCGCCGAGGGCGCTGTGCTCGACCGGGCCGCGGGTTTCAGAGTAGGCCCGAGACGGCATCTGCAGCGGCTCTTCCGGCCGTTGGATGACGGGTCGCTCGAATTCGGGCGCGCCGGCGACCGGCGCGCCGCCGACGGCCTCGACGATGGGCTGGGCGGGAATCTCGCGGGCTGGGTCCAAGTCCTCGAGGCGCACCACATGGGTGGCCGAGGAACGCGGGGGGAGGACGCGGGCGGCGTCGGCAAGCAGGGCGAGAGGTGGAAGCATCGCGTCCCATTCCGCGGAGCGCGCCTGCTTCGTGGTCTGCGCCAGGACCCACTCCGTTTCCAGCCATAGTGCGGTAACGGCTTCGGGCATTTGCTGCAGGGCGACGTGGACGCGCTCATCCACCATGCGCTCGGTCACGGCACTATCCGAGGAATACACATCGAACCCTTCGATGGTCATGGCCAAAAGCAGGTCCTCGGAAGCCTTCGCGTCGTTGCGGTCGAAGCGGCGAAAGTCCACCACCATGTCGGAGGCCGCACCGGTGCGCATAGCCATGACGTTGACGCCATCGATGTCCATCAACAGCATCTCGTGGCCGTACACGTTGCCCGCGACAATGTCTTTGGGAGCCGCGCCCGTGGAGGCCACTCCCCTAGTCCATTCGTCAACGAGGTAAGGGTCGGCCTTCATGAATTCAAATCCCTTGGCTTCCGCCCAATTGCGGCGCTCGCGGCGCATGGTTCCTGGCAGGATCGGCCGGTGGCGTGCGTGTGGCTTGGAAGGCGCGGGGTGCTCGCTTGTGGTCTCGTGGCTCGGCTGGAGATCGGGTTCGGGGGCTGGTTCGCCATCGGGTTCCGGCTCGGGTTCGCCGGTTGACTCAGGTTCTTGCTGGGGCGAGGTCTCGGGCGCGGGCTTGGGTGTGGGTTCCGGCTTGGGTTCTGGTGTGGGCGCGGAAACTGAAGCTGGGGTGGCCGGGTCAGCGGCAGGGGCGCGCTCGGGGGCGACGCTCGAGGCCGAATCGGCAGGCTCGGCCGAGGCAGCGTTTTCGGGTGCGGCGTCGGAGGATGCAGAGTCCGCCGGAGTGGCGTCTGCGGGGGCGGGATCCGCGGAGCTGGGATCCTCGGAGCTGGGATCCGCGTCGGCGGATGGTGTAGGGGTGGAGGTGTGCTGTTTGCCGTCGTAAAGCAGCAGGGCACCGCCAGCAATGCCGAGAAGAACCGCGAGAGCAAGGATTAGAAAAGCCATCATCCCACGATAGTAGTAGGAAGGAGCAAGCCCTCAGCGCTCGGCGCGCGGACGCGGGAGGCTGAGGGCGAAGGCGAGGAGCGGGCTAGGGCAATTAGCCGTTGACGGTGAAGCGGTCGCCGCGCTCGACGGGGTTGTGGGGGTTGGCGGACCACTGGGACCAGCCACCGACATAGTGGCGCAGGCCAGTGAAGCCGGCGTCTTCCATGGCGGCAAGGGCGAGGGCGGAGTGGTTGCCGGAACCGGAGTAGATGATGGCGCCTTGGACATTGTCGGGGGTGAGGCCGGCGTCGAAAAGCACTTCGCGGATTTCGCCCGCGGACTTCCAAGTGCGCAGGCCATCGTTGTGGAACAGGCGCTCCGGCACGTTGACGGCGCCGGGGATGTGGCCGGCCTTGAGGTCGAGGTTCTCGCGGCGGCCGGCGAAGCGGTTGCGGGTGCGGGTATCGATGAGTAGTCCATCGTGATTGCGCACGTCATCGATGGTGGCCACGGGCATCTGGCCCGGGTTGACCTCGGCGGTGGCACCGACGGCGAAGTTGCCAGGGCCGGTCAGCGTGGTATAGCCCAGGTGGCGCCAATTGGCCAAGCCGCCGTCGAGGATGCGGACGTTGTCTAGACCAGCCCAGCGCAGGGTCCACCACGCGCGGCCGGCGAAAAGGCCACGGCCCTCGTCATAGACCACGACGGGACGGTCCTCACGGATTCCCCACTGGCGGAAGTGCTCCTGCAGCTTATCCGGATCCGGCAGTGGGTTGCGGCCTACTTGGGAGCCGGGCAGGCCGGCGAAGGAATTGGCGGTATCGCTAAACAGTGCCGTCGGGATGTGCAGGGAGGTAAATTCGTTGTAGCTCTGGCGCAGCCGCGGCTGCCAGTGGGTGGCCAAGAGGGTGAAACGCTCGCCGTGATAAATAGATTCGCGGAGTTCTTGCGGGGAGACCAAAATGCTCATGCCCCCGAGTCTAGGGGCATGAGCAGGATTTGGCGCGGCGGGCGGTGGAAGGCCGATTAGCGGGCGGCGATGTCTAGCTCGGCGCCGCCATCGGCGACGTCCACGTGGACGGTGTCGCCGTCGACAATATCGCCGGCCAGCAGCTTCTTGGCGAGCTTGTCACCAATGGCCTGCTGGATGGTGCGGCGCAACGGGCGGGCGCCATAGGCCGGGTCGTAGCCGCGCTCGGCCAGCCAGGACTTGGCGGAGTCCGAGACCTGCAGGGTCAGGCGGCGGGCGTCGAGGCGCTCGGACAGGCCGCGCAGTTGGATGTCGACGATGCCACGCAGGAGTTCCTCAGAAAGGGGCTCGAACATGACCACATCATCGAGGCGGTTGATGAATTCGGGCTTGAAGGCCTTCTTCACCGCATCCATGGTCTCCTCGCGGGTGCCGCCGGCGCCCAGGTTGGAGGTCAGGATGATGACGGTATTGCGGAAGTCGACGGTGCGTCCTTGGCCGTCGGTAAGCCGGCCTTCATCCAGAACCTGCAGGAGGACGTCAAAGACGTCGGGGTGAGCCTTTTCTACCTCGTCGAAAAGCACGAGCGTGTAGGGGCGCCGGCGCACGGCCTCGGTGAGCTGGCCGCCAGCCTCGTGCCCGACGTATCCCGGAGGGGCACCGACGAGGCGGGAAACAGAGTGCTTCTCGCCGTACTCGGACATATCGATGCGCACCATGGCGGATTCATCGTCGAAGAGGAAGTCTGCCAATGCCTTCGCCAGCTCGGTCTTGCCCACACCGGTGGGGCCGAGGAAGAGGAAGGAACCAGTCGGGCGGTTGGGGTCGGCCACGCCCGCACGGGAGCGGCGCACGGCGTCCGAAACCGCGGTGACGGCTTCCTTCTGGCCGACCACGCGGTTGCCCAGCACGGATTCCATGTTGAGCAGCTTCTCGGTCTCGCCCTGTAGCATCTTGCCGGCCGGGATGCCGGTCCAGGCGGAAACGACCTCCGCGATGGTGTCTGGGCTTACCTCCTCATCGAGCATCGTATTGCGCTGCTCGGCGGCTTTGACCTCCGCGGCCGCGAGATCCTTTTCCAGCGGTGGGATCTTGCCGTAGTTGATCTCGGAGGCGAGTGCGAGGTCGCCGTCGCGCTCGGCGATTTCGGCTTGGCGGCGCAGGTCATCGAGTTCTTCCTTGATGTTTTGGACATCGTCGATGGCCTTCTTCTCGTTGGCCCAGCGGGCCTTGAGCTCGCCCAGCTTCTCGCGCTGGTCCGCAAGCTCGCCCTGCAGGGTGGCTAGACGGTCCTGGGAGGCAGCGTCAGATTCCTTCTTCAGCGCCAGCTCTTCGATCTCCATGCGGCGTACGATGCGCTCAAGCTCGTCGATTTCCTGCGGGGAGGAGTCGATCTCCATGCGCAGACGGGAGCCTGCCTCATCGACGAGGTCGATGGCCTTATCCGGCAGGAAGCGGTTGGTGATGTAGCGGTTGGAAAGCTCGGCGGCCGATACCAGCGCGGAGTCCATGATGCGCACGCCGTGATGTACCTCGTAGCGCTCCTTCAAGCCACGCAGGATGCCGATCGTGTCCTCCACGGAAGGCTCGGCAGCATAGACCTGTTGGAAGCGGCGCTCGAGGGCAGCGTCCTTTTCGATGTACTTGCGGTACTCGTCCAGGGTGGTGGCGCCAACGAGGCGTAGCTCGCCGCGGGCCAGCATGGGCTTAATCATGTTGCCGGCGTCCATGGAGCCGTCGCCAGTAGCGCCGGCTCCGACGATGGTGTGCAGCTCATCGATGAAGGTGATGATCTCGCCCTCAGAGGATTTAATCTCATCGAGCACGGCCTTGAGGCGCTCCTCGAATTCACCGCGGTACTTAGCACCGGCGACCATGGAACCAAGATCCAGGCTGATGAGGGTCTTGCCCTTGAGAGACTCGGGGACGTCGCCAGCCACGATACGGCGGGCTAGGCCCTCCACGATGGCGGTCTTGCCCACGCCGGGCTCGCCAATGAGCACTGGGTTATTCTTCGTACGGCGACTGAGCACCTGGACCACGCGGCGGATTTCCTGATCACGGCCGATGACCGGGTCGATCTTGCCCTCGCGGGCGCGTGCGGTGAGGTCCGTGGCGTACTTTTCTAGGGCCTGGAACTGGTCCTCTGGGTTCTCAGAGGTCACCTTGGCGGCACCGCGTACGGAGGGGAAGGCGCCCTTGATGGCGTCATAAGTAGCACCGCGGCCGGTAAGCAGCTCGGCGGCGTCGGTCTTGGAGCCAGCAATAGCGGCAAGAAGGACCTCGGTGGAGACAAATTCATCGCCCAGTTCACCGGCCAACTCCTGCGACTTGGTCAAGACATTAAGTCCATCGCGGTTAAATTGCGGATTGGCCATATTGGCGCCCTCCGCCTTCGGATACGAGTCAACGAGCTCGCGGGCTTCTTTGAGCACGGTATCCGGATCTACGCCAGTGGCTTTAAGTACTGGCGCGGCGATGCCGCCTTCTTGGCTAAGAATGGCCGCCAACAGGTGGGCGGGGCGGATATCCGGATTGCCATTAGACGAGGCGGTTTGCAGGGCCTCTTGCAGGGCTTCCTGTGTTTTAGTGGTCGGGTTAAATGAGTTCATGTGTGCGTTGCTCCTTCTAAGTTTTATTCACCCCACTGTAGGGCTTCACTTAGCACAACGCACCCAAAGTTGAGTCTATTCCACTCAACCTAGGGAAGGTTTTTATCCACCAACTGCAGACCATGCGCCACCGCAAAGAAGGACGAGGTCAACGCCTGGGAGAAGAGACCCCACTTCAAGTCATCCTCGTACTCCCTGAAGTCCCCCAAAGCGCACAGATGGGATACGCCGTCAGCGCCCGCCCACATGGCCAGAGCACTCAAGTAAACCAGCTGATCTGTCGGCTGAATTCCTGCCTCCATAATGAATTCGCGCAGAAGCTTCATCATGATAGCAAAATTTTCCGTCATGCCTTCATGTGGACTGCCGTCACCGCTATGCGGAACGATCGACCCATTAGCCAGGCCGATAACCGCGCAGAACCGTTCAGTATGACGGAGCGAAAAATTGAAATATACCGAGGCCACGATATGAAGACGATCCACGATAGCGGTATCCGCCGGCAAAGAATCGATTACCTTTTCAAACATCTCTGCCATTTCCCGGGTTACTCGTTCGTCGGCATATTCCCGCAGCGCGAAGTCATTGTCGATCACGGAATTGAGAAAATCCGTAGTGGTATTCAGCTCTTGAGCCACCTGTTTAAAGAAGGAACGGCTAACACCTTCTCGGGCCACCACCTGAAGCGCCGTTTCAATAATTAGATCCTTGGCCTTTTCAAATTCCAAAGACTCAACACTCTGTGGGGCAACGAGGGGGCGCTCCTCCCACTGCCCCATTGCCCGCTCCACAATCTCGCGTGCGGAATACATAATTGGCCGACGCTCTGGAATATTTTTGGTGGAAAACCAATCAATAATCGCTTCCAACACCAGCTGGACAGTCTGCCTCAGGTTGGCAATGCGAATGACTGAATGCTGGAAACGGACCACGCCCTTGGTGCTGAGATGGCTTAGTCCATGAATAATTGACCAGATGGCAAGAGCAATGCGGCCAATATCGCCAAGGGCAATATCTACCCCTACAACGGCGCCCTGTTCTTGAGCCAGTTGCTTCAGCACATTCACTACGAAATCTGCACCCGAGTTTCCAGTATGCATGCCTTTGGCCATATTGCATACCTGAACATCGTCCAAGGCTGGGTATCGCTCGAAGAGATAGCCATAAAGCTCTGGCTGTTCCTGGCAGTAGAAGAAGTACCCTTCAGCTAGGGCTTTCAAAACCTCTGCGGCACCCGCGCCTTCGGGGAGGTGGTCCACCACTTTTCTCATATAACTGGTTAGACGCCATTCCAGGAAATTGGGCATCGCCTCAAGAATCTCTGAGTTGGAGGGGAACTCTTCCTCAATATCCGAGAGCGGGCGCTGCAAGGAGTTTGCAACTTCCTCCAAAGTTACTGCAGGTTCACCTCGCGTCCCAGCGATATCTAAGGCCGCTTCCAAAATTTCTACTCGCACAGAAGCGCCATCCAGCTCATACATCTAGTTCCCCATCAAGACAGAGATTGATTCCCTGAAATTATAACAAATTCTAAGTTAAATCAATACTCGCTAATGGTTAGCACTTCAAGTGACTCCAGGTTTTAAATGTGAACAGTAGTAACAGCAGGGCCGACCCCGAGAAAGATCAATGTAATCATTATTTGTTTATATAAACATAGCCTTAGAATACTTAACGTTTAGCGGTTTTTTCTTAACCTCCTCCCCTCAGAGGTCGGCCGTGCAGGAGTCAAGACTTCAGCCGTCAGGACACACCTAAAAGGCACAGTCCTGACAAAAAGGCCCCGCCACAGGTTTTGCGGCGGGGTTGGCAGGGGACGTCGGCAAGCGAGGCTATGCTTGCTTCTTTCCTACATGGCCGATGCCCTCCTGGAAGATAGTGCCGCGCGGCGGCATAAGGCGCATGGATTTGAAAGCAATGTAGACGCCGATGGAAATCGCCAGGGAAATGGCACCGAAAATGCCGGTGAATCCGTACATCACGGCCATAGGCGCGATGATGGTCCACGAGATTTCGAATGGGCCGAAACCGATGTAGGCCATGCCGTATTCAGACAGCGTGCCGGACTTAAGCTTGGGGTCCACAATCTTGAGGATGGCGATGCCGGTCGCCACGGTGGCGGTAGCCCAGCCCCAGCCAAAGATGCCGCGCTCAATCCAGCGCTCACCAAAGAACTCGGCCGGAAACCACAGCAAGAAGAACGCGCAGAAGATGGTGCCGAGAATAAAGAGGAGAAGAAGCGCCTGCCAATAAGAAGCAATGGCGGCCGGAACAATGGCGGCCACACCGAAGGCAATGAGGTAGTCCGTGGCCGCACCAGAGATGGAGGAAATAGAGTCCTTATCCAAGTAGTCCTCGGCGCCAACGAAGTTCATAAGCGCACGGAAGATTAGGCCCACCACCATGGACATGGCAAAAAGCGGCACGGAGACGTTTTCCCAGATGCTGCTCAGGCCCTGGTTGATCCCATAGGCGGTCATCACGGTCAAGATGATGAAGCCGAAGTGCAATGCGAGCGGTTCGATGGAGGAAGGGTTGGTGGTAGCTCGGCCAAGCGACGGGCGCTCATCGATGTTTTTGATGTAGCCGCGGCGCAGCTCTTCCGGCAGCTCCTTGGGTACGTGGGAGACCTTGCCCTTGCGGATGCCCCAGTTACCGGCGATTACGCCGCCGATGATTGCGGCCAGCGTGCCGACGGTCGCGGAGGTAAAGCCGAGCGAAGACGCGGCATCAGCGCCTACGCCCTCGAGCGCACCACCCACGGCCGCGGCGGTACCGAAGCCGCCGGTGAAACCGACGGGCAGCATCATGCCGAACCAATTCGGGGTATCAAAAAGCGGCGCAAAAAGGAAAAGACCCAGCACGATGAACAGGCCCCACTGGCCGGTGAACATCATGGTGGAATAACCCCACATATTGCGCGCGCCCTTGCCCATGTTGCCTCCCACTTCCATGGAGTAGGCCATAGATGCAAAGACCACCGCGATGAGAATGGAGGTGTAGTCGCCCAAGTTATCGGAGAAGTTAATCCACCCCAGCACATTTGGACCAACCACCAGGCCAATGAGGCCGGCGGTGATCGGGGCAGGTAGCAGCAGGTCCTGGAAAATGAACTTCACCTGGTGACGCAGGACGTTGCCGATGACCATGAGCAAAGAAATCCAGCCCACATCCAGCATGAGCGTATAAGCGGAAAAATCTTCCATGGGGACCCTTTCTAGCTGTGCAATTATGACGGCTTGCCCCCGTTAGAGGGCAGGCGGATAGGGAATACAATACCTTCCGCTAAGTGATCCACAACATAGGCTCCCGTTTTCACCCCCACTACAGTTTTCAGTAGGTAGCTCGACCCCCGGTTGGGCGCTGACTATTAGGATGATGTGACATGTGGGAACTGGGCGAGCATTTTCGAAATTACGCAGACGAGTACCGCGATGCGGTGCACGAGCATTTCTTTAACGCGGTGCCTGAATCCCGGCAGATTTTTGCCCTGTCGATGCGCGATACCCATACCTCGATGGTGCCTGCGCTGGCGTGGGTGATTGAGCATACGGAGCCTGGGGAGCCCCTGCTTGCCGACGTCTCCGCAAAACTCACCCAGCTCGCCCGCGATCACCGCCGGCATGGGTTTCCGGCCGAAATCTATTCCCGCTTCGACGATGCCCTCGTAGCGGGCCTGCGGGTTTTGGCACTGACGCAGTATCAATACAACTTTGCCTGCGACGTCATCCACCAAATATGCGCCACGATGGCCGACGCCGCACGGGAGTCCGACGCCGCCGGCGAAGCACCGGCGCACTCGGCGCAGGTGGTGGCGGTGGATCACCCCACCCGCGAGACGTCCATCATCCGCGTGGAGGCTGGTCTGGCTGTGCCCTATCAACCGGGGCATCACTTTCCGGTGACCACGCAGTACTTGCCCGGGCAATGGCGGATGCTCACTCCTGCGCAGCCTAGCGACGGAACCGGCCAGGTGGTCTTTCACGTCTCCACCGCGGGCGAGGCTTCCCGGTCCCTCGCACACGCGCAGCCCGGAGATTGGTGGACCCTGGGCCAGCCCGCCGGCGGCATTAGCCTGCAGAACGCGGGCGCAGGAGAACTGGTCATTATTGCCTATGGCACCGGGTGGGCTACAGCACGGTGCGTGGCGCTCGCCGCGCTGAAGGAGAATAGCCGCCAGGTGCCCCGCATCTTTGCCGTGGCAGGGAGCCCCGGCGCCCACTATGACACCTACTTCCAGCAGAACCTGGCAGCGCTTGGCATACCAGTGCGCCGCATCGTGCGGGAAGAAAAAGACCCGTGGCTGCTCAATGCCCGCGAATTGGCACCCGACGCCGACTATGTAGTCTCCGGGGAACCGACCGATGTAGTAGTCAACGAGGTGGAGTTATCCACAGGCACTCCCCCACGCTTCTTACTCGTCGGACCGGCCGACGAGGTTGTGGAAGGTGCGGAAAGGTTGGTTCAAAGGGGCGTCGGCAAGCAGCAGATCGACGTCCTTAGCTGGGGCCGCGACGGGCGCTGGCAGCCGGAAGACTACGCGGCTCTGGCCTAGTCCACAGTGGCCACAACCGGCAGGGCACGGCGGGTTTTCGCTACCTCATTCGGATCGATGTCGGCATAGAGGATGTCATCCTCGTAGCCGGCCTCGGCCATGCGCACGCCATTCGGATCAACGATGGTGGAATGGCCAATACCCGTTGGTCCGGAAGGATTGCCCGCCTCTGCGTCACCGCCCGGGCGCGATTGGCCGGCCGCAACGATATAGCTGGTGGAGTCCAAGGCACGCGCGGCCGTGAGCAGACGCCACTGCTCCAGCTTTCCGGGACCATCCGCCCAGCTCGTGGGTACTACAATGAGCTGCGCGCCCTGGCTGGCCAGCTCCTTAAACTGTTCTGGGAAGCGAATGTCATAGCAGGTGGCCACACCCACAATAAGGTCATCCACGTCGAAGGCTACGAGCGATTCGCCGGCTAAGACCGTATCCGATTCGCGGTAGTCAAAGGCATCATAGGTGTGGATCTTGTCGTAGCCGCCCAGCACGCCAGGTCCTGCAATGAGCGCCGTATTGGTCACGCGATTAATGGTCTTGCCGTCGCGCTCCACGGTATCGGCTGGGCAGAACATGCCGGCCACGACGGTGACCTCAAACTCCTCTGCGAGCGTTTGGATCGCCGTGGCGAACGGGCCTTCGAGCGTCTGCGCCTGCTCATCAAGGCGACCGGAGCGGAAATTCTGCGCCGTGGCCTCCGGCAACACGATTAACCGCGCCCCGTTTCCGGCCGCCTCACGGATCTTGACAAGGGCCAATTCCTGGTTTTCGGTGACATTACCGGTGGACGTTAACTGCACTGCTGCTACCTTCATGCCTCCCAAAATAATGAAGCAATGCGGAGTTATCCACAGGCTGCGCCTTTACCCCTAGCGCGGCGTTGTATGGTCCTTCAGGCTTAGGGGCATGAGTTATGTAGAAATTCCCACGCACCTGCCCGATTACGTCCGCTCCCTCATGGCGCGCCCTCCGCTGCCACCGCCGACGGCCGCGCTCGATACCGCCTGCCGCACCGCGGCCGCACTAGAGCGAGCCCGTGCCACCTGGTCCAGCACCGTGGCTGCAACGGAGGACGCCACGGCCGAGCAATTGCGCTCCGTTGAGGCTTTCCTCGTCACTGCCACCGGGGTGGATTCCCGCCTGGGCCATGCATTGGGAGATGCGCGATGACCCTATCCGTGGCTTTAAAAAATGGTGCTAGTACGTTGCACAGCGAACACGCTGAACTGCGTTTTCGTGTTATAGATGCACACCAGGATTGGCGCGCCCTACCACTGGGCGGACCCGCCGGCGACGCCGCGCGCACCAGTTTGGCGAGCTACACCGACTGGCTGACCCAGCCGCTGCACCAGATGGAGCAGGTTGCCACCACCCTTGAACTCCACGCCAGCCTGCAGGCCCGCCGCGAGGAACTCGAGGACCGCATCATCGCATTTCTAGGACAAGTGGATGAGCGCAATGGCGCCGCGGCCAACGCCGCTGGACTCTTGTTGAATCAAGTGCGGGCGCTGGGCGATTCCCTCGACTGGCTCTGCTCCCAAGAAATCGATGCCCTATGTACGCCTGCCGGGGTGGCCCCACCCGTTCGCTTGGAAGACTTCTCCGATCTTCCAGTGGATACCGTCCACGAGATTAATCTTGCCCACGCCAGCGAACACGTATCTCAGCTAGCCGCGCAGAACCCAGATATGCGAGTGCTAGAAACTAGCGACGGACGGCTCGTAGCCATGGTGGACCCCGGCGGCTTCCGGACCACACCGGCATCACTTACCACATTCGTGGAAGGGGTTCACTCCTCCGATCCAGAAACCTGGCAGCGTGCAGTGGACCGCGGCCGCAATCTAGCCAAGGCCAGCGGCGGGCCCGCGGTCGTGTGGTTGGGCTACCAGGCGCCCTCCTCCCTGCCCCGTGCGGTTCACGCCACTCCCGCGCGCACTGCCAGTCAAGAACTCGCCCGGTTTCAGCGCTCGCTCGGTAGACGCTATCCGCAGGCCAAGCGCACCGTAGTGGGATATTCCTATGGTTCTGTCGTCACCGGGCATGCCGCAAAGCAGGAAAGGATTGCTGAGGACGTAGTGCTCGTCGGCAGTCCCGGCACCGGCGCTGGCCACGCCTCAGAACTGCATGGCCGCATCTGGGCAGCCACAAACGCCAACGACCCCATCGCTATTACGACGGGGCCTCACGCCGGCATCCATGGCCCCGATCCCACCATTGATACCTTTGGCGCTACTCCCCTTCCCGGCGCGGATGACCTCCCTGGTGATCATGGGTCTTATTGGGAGGACCCCCGGTTCTTGCGTGGCCTAGGCCAAGTGGCACGCGCGAACTAGTCCGAGGGGTAGGGCCTTTAGAACAGACCAGCCGGCTGGTCCGAATAGGAGACCAACATATTCTTAGTCTCCTGATAGTGGCCCAGCATCATCAAGTGGTTCTCACGGCCAAGGCCAGATTCCTTGTAGCCACCAAAGGCACTGTGCGCTGGGTAGTCATGGTAGTGATTGACCCACACGCGGCCGGCCTGGATATCGCGGCCTGCGCGGTAGCAGATGTTTTGGCTGCGCGACCATACGCCGGCACCAAGGCCGAAGTTGGTGGCGTTAGCGATTGCGATCGCCTCGTCATAGTCCTTGAACGTAGCTACGGAGAGCACCGGGCCGAAGATCTCTTCTTGGAAGATGCGCATGTCGTTACTTCCCTTAAACACGGTGGGCTCAATGTAGTAGCCCTTTTCCAGACCTTCCACCTTGTTCACGTGGCCGCCAACAAGAGTCTCCGCACCTTCTTGCGGACCAATCTCCAGGTACTGCTTGATCTTGTCCATCTGCTCCTGGGAGGCCTGCGCGCCCATCATGGTTTCCGTATCAAGCGGGTGTCCAATCTTAATCTTCTTGACGCGCTCAACGGCCAGTTCCAAGAACTTATCCGCAATGTCTTCGTGCACCAGCGCGCGCGATGGGCACGTGCAGACCTCGCCTTGGTTAAGGGCAAACATGACAAAGCCCTCTACACACTTTTCCAGGTAGGAATCATCTTCATCCATGATGTCTTTGAAGAAGAGGGACGGGGATTTACCACCCAGTTCCAAGGTAACGGGGATGACCTTGTCAGCGGCAGCCTTGTTGATGATCTTGCCCACCGGGGTAGAGCCGGTGAAGGCGATTTTGGCAATGCGGTCCGATCCGGATAGTGCCGCACCGGCTTCATCTCCCAGGCCATTGACGATATTAAGCACGCCGTCAGGAAGAAGATCACCGATGATATCGATGAGCAACAGGATGGATGCTGGGGTTTGCTCAGCCGGCTTCATGACAATGCAGTTTCCAGCAGCCAGCGCTGGCGCAATCTTCCAGGCGGCCATGAGCAACGGGAAATTCCACGGGATAATCTGGCCTACGACGCCGAGCGGCTCATGGTAGTGATAGGCCACGGTATCCTGATTGAGCTGGGACAGGCGGCCCTCCTGGGCGCGGATAGCGCCGGCGAAGTAGCGAAAGTGATCTACGGCGAGCGGAATATCAGCGGCAAGGGTTTCGCGCACGGCCTTACCGTTCTCCCAGGTTTCAGCGACCGCAATCTTTTCCAGGTTTTCCTCGATGCGGTCCGCAATGCGATGCAGGAGCAACGCACGCTCGGCCGGGGTGGTTTTACCGAAGGTTTCGAAGGCCTTTTCCGCGGCGTCGATAGCCAAGTTGATATCGGCTTCTTTGCCGCGAGCTACCTGGCAAAATACCTCGCCGTTTACCGGACTGATGTTGTCCATGTATTCACCATCGACGGGCGCCACCCATTGGCCGCCGATGTAGTTGTCATAGCGTTCGCGGTAGTCAACGATGGAGTCTTCGGTTCCCGGTGCTGCATACAGGGTCATGGTGCGTGTCCTTTCCTAGAGAAAATTACGAGAGAAGGTGCTATAAGACACCATTACTAACAGCTGTGTCGTAGCTCACCTTCTTGCTGGACATCCTAACCCTAAACTTTGCAATGCGCACTGATTACGGTTACCCCCTTTGCAAATATTCACATGGCACCGCGTATACGCGTGTAGAAGAAAACCCCGCAGCCAGCGGGGAAGCTGGCTGCGGGGTTGGGTGTACTCGTCTGCAGAGCGAGAGTTAGTCTTGGCCGTATTCACGGCCGCGGGCGCGTTTGCGCTCGCGCGCGGTGCGTGGGCTCCACATCACCACGGAGGTGGACCGTGGGACATGGACAAGCTCACCACTGCGCTGCGGGCGGCGTCCAACGGCCTGCTCGCGCAGGGCCCGGACCTCTTCAGCTAAAGCGTCGCGCTCGGCCTCGAGTCGATCGCGTTCCTCGGTCAACTCGATGATGGACTTGATGCCGGCAAGGTTGACGCCATCGTCTTGGGACAGCGCTTGAATCTTGCGCAGCAGCTCGATGTCCCGGTCGGAGTAGCGGCGGCCACCGCCACGGGTGCGGGCCGGGGAGACCAAGCCCATGCGGTCATAGGTGCGCAGGGTTTGGGCATGCATTCCGGAGAGTTCCGCAGCTACGGAGATGACGTAGACCGCGGTGCCGGAATCTTCTGCCTTTCCAGTGCTCATTTTTTAACACACCTCCTGCCTTAAGCATTCTCGGCGCCGGCCCAACCCGCACGCGGGTTGAATCCGGAGTCCTTTTCCGCCTGAGCATAAGTGCGCAGTGCGCTAGAGGCGGCGGCATCGAGCTTGGTGGGCACGGTGACCTGCACGGTAACCAGCAGATCACCGGAGTTGCCACCGCGCTTGGCGATGCCCCTTCCGCGCACCCGCAGCGTGCGTCCATCCGGCGTGCCGGCAGGGATCTTCACGCGCACCGGGTTATCCAAAGTTGGAACCGCAATGGTATCGCCCAAGGCGAGCTCGGTGAAGGACACCGGAACGGTGACATGGAGGTCATCGCCCTCGCGAGTAAAGACCTTATCCGGTTTTACGGTTACCGCCACGAAGAGGTCACCGGCTGGAGTGCCGTTGGGCCCTGCTTCGCCTTGTCCGGCGAGGCGTACTTTTTGGCCATCAATAACACCGGCCGGGATGCGAACGGTGATATTGCGGGTGCGGTGAACCGTGCCTGTGCCGTGACAATCCTTACACGGATCCGTGATGCGCCGGCCGGTGCCATCGCAGTCCTTGCACGGGGCAGAGAAACCGAAAGCGCCGCGGTTTTCCGAGGTAAAACCGGTACCGCTGCAGGTGCCACAAGTAGAGGTCTTGCCGGAAGCGGAGCCCGAGCCGTGGCACGTGGTGCACGGCGCATTGCCGCTGAGCGCTAGGGGAATGGTGGTTCCCTTAGCGGCCTCGCGGAAGTCGAGGGTTATTTCCGTTTCGACGTCGGCCCCCCGCGACGGTTTAGCTGAGTGGCCAGCACTACCGCCGCGGTTGAAAACGCTACCGAAGATATCCCCAACACCGCCGCCTTGAGACGCTCCTCCAGCGGATCCTCCGAAGAGATCCGAGAGGTCGAATTCTTGCGCACCTTGTCCACCCATGCGCGTGGATCGAAACCCGCCGGGAAATCCGGCGCCTCCCATCCGTCCAAAGCCGCCTCCATTGCGGAGCATGGCCTTGAACTGGTCGTATTCCTTGCGCTCAGCGGCGTCGGAAAGCACGTCGTAGGCTTCCGCAACCTTTTTGAACCTTTCCGCTGCCGCGGGGTCGTCCGGGTGGGTATCGGGGTGGTTTTCGCGCGCTAGCTTGCGGTAAGCACGCTTAATCTCGTTCTGGTCTGCGGACGAGGAGACCCCCAGATCCGCATAGTAATCTTTGTCTGCCCATTCGGGTTTAGCGCTCACTGGGCATCTCCTCCTTTCAAAGAGAATCGATATAAGTTAAGTAAAAGGGCGCCGCGGGAAGGTCACTAGTCAATTCCCAGGGCGCCCTTTTTGTTATTTACTCGGAATCTTCCGAGCTGCCGGACTCATCGCTGGGGTCCGCGATGATGACCATGGCATTGCGTACGAGCCTGTCGCCCACGCGGTAGCCCTTGCGCAGCACGGTGCCAAGCACCTGCTCATCGCCGGAGGACAAGTCCTGCACGGCTTCGTGGACCTCAGGGTCGAAGGCATCGCCTTCCTCACCAAAGGCTGCGAGGTCGTGCTTTTCCAGCGTGCTGTGGAGCTTATCCGCAAACGCCTTGAGCGGGCCCTCCAAGTCACCGTGCTCACGAGCCAACTCCAAGTCATCAAGGACAGGCAGGAAATCTGCGATGACCTTGGCCTTGGCGTTCTCGATGACGGCTTGGCGGTCACGCTCGGTGCGGCGGCGGTAGTTGGTGTATTCCGCATTCAGACGCTGCAGGTCTTCGGTGCGTTCTGCCAACTGTGCTTCCACATCGCTGGCACCGGTGCCTGCGGGCTCTTCGCCCGCTGCTTCAGCTTCTACCTCATCAGCGTTGACATCTGCCAGCGCTTCTTCGAGATCAGCATCGAGGGTGGGATCCAGCTCGGCTTCTTCGGAGGCGTCAGCCTGCGCTTCCTGCGCAGCCTGGGCCTCCTCGGCCTGCTCGGCAGCAGCCTCAGCGCGGTCAGCCGAGGTAGCCTCCGGATCCGTGTTTTCCGGGTCGCCTGGGTTGTGCGGCATTCCGCTGTCCTGAGTCATTACTTGTTGCCATCCTTGTTCTCGTCCTCGTCGACGACCTCAGCGTCGACGACGTTCGGGTCACCCTGCGCAGCACCAGCATCGGCAGCGCCTTCAGCGCCTGCCTCAGCAGCCTGTGCCTCGTAGATCTGCTTGCCCATCTCCTGGGATTCGGTGGACAGTTTCTCCACTGCGGACTTGATGGCCTCGAGGTCATCGCCCTTCAGAGCCTCATCAACGGCGTCAGCAGCCTCGGTGACCTTGGTCTTAACATCCTCGGATACCTTGTCTGCGTTGTCATCCAAGAATTTGCGGGTCTGGTAGGAGGTGGACTCTGCGTTATTGCGCAGCTCCTGCTCCTCGCGGCGCTTCTTGTCCTCTTCGGCGTGCTGCTCAGCATCCTTGACCATGCGGTCGATTTCTTCCTGGGACAGGCCGGAACCATCCTGAATCTTGATGGTGTTCTCCTTGCCGGTGCCCTTGTCCTTTGCGGTCACGTGGACGATGCCGTTGGCATCGATATCGAAGGTGACCTCAATCTGCGGAACACCGCGCGGTGCCGGAGCAATACCGCCGAGCTCGAAGGAGCCGAGAAGCTTATTGGCGGTAGCCATCTCGCGCTCGCCCTGGAAGACCTGAATCTGCACAGAAGGCTGGTTATCTTCCGCAGTGGTGAAAGTCTCGGACTTCTTGGTCGGAATGGTGGTGTTGCGCTCGATGAGCTTGGTCATTACGCCACCCTTGGTCTCAATGCCGAGGGACAGCGGGGTGACGTCAAGAAGCAGCACGTCCTTAACCTCGCCGCGCAGCACGCCTGCCTGCAGGGCAGCGCCGACTGCAACAACCTCGTCCGGGTTAACGCCCTTGTTGGCGTCCTTGCCGGTCAGTTCCTTAACCAGGTCAGATACGGCCGGCATACGGGTGGAGCCACCAACGAGAACAACGTGGTCGATATCGCCGACGGAAAGGTCAGCGTCCTTGATGACCTGGTTGAACGGAGCCTTGGTGCGGTCCAGCAGATCCTGGGTGATCTTCTGGAACTCGGTGCGGGTCAGGGTCTCATCCAAGAACAGCGGGTTCTTGTCGGAGTCGACGGTGATGTACGGCAGATTAATGTTGGCCTGCTGGGAGGAGGACAGCTCAATCTTTGCCTTCTCTGCAGCCTCGCGCAGACGCTGTACGGCGCGCTTATCCTTGGTCAGGTCAACGCCCTGGGAGGTCTTGAAGCGGTCTACCAGCCAGTCGACGATGCGCTGATCCCAGTCATCGCCACCCAGCTCGTTATCGCCGGCGGTGGCCATAACCTCAACGACACCATCGCCGATTTCCAGCAAGGAGACGTCGAAGGTGCCGCCACCCAGGTCGAATACCAGGATGGTCTGCTCCTGCTCGCCCTTTTCCAGGCCATAAGCCAAAGCAGCTGCGGTTGGCTCGTTAACGATACGGAGCACGTTCAGGCCTGCAATCTGGCCAGCTTCCTTGGTGGCCTGGCGCTGTGCGTCCTCGAAGTATGCAGGAACGGTAATAACGGCGTCAGTAACATCCTCACCGAGGTAAGCCTCTGCGTCGCGCTTCAGCTTCATCAGCGTGCGAGCGGAGATCTCCTGGGAGGTGTAATCCTTGTCATCAATGTTGATCTTCCAGTCGGTGCCGATATGGCGCTTGACGGACCGAATGGTGCGGTCAACATTGGTTACTGCCTGGTTCTTAGCGGACTGGCCGACCAGGATTTCGCCGTTCTTTGCAAAAGCAACAACGGAAGGCGTGGTGCGGGAGCCCTCAGAGTTTGCAATAACGGTGGACTCGCCACCTTCCAGTACGGAAACGACCGAGTTCGTCGTACCAAGGTCAATACCTACTGCGCGTCCCATGATTTCTTCTCCTTTTATCTTGGGGTAATTAATAAAGTTGACTGTTGGTGACTCAACTTCTCGTTGTGTCCGAGCGCTACTGTAACAGAACTTCTACGTCCGGTCACACAACCTTGAGCCTGTGTCACTCAATCCTTACAACCGGAAGCCTACAAAAGTTATTCCCTGCGACTCAACTTTTCTTGTAAACTTTCCTTTTGTGCAGCTCAGTGGCACCCTTACCGACGCCCCCTACCCCGCCCCTATGCAATCACCCCCCTCCGTTCAGCACCACCCATACCCCAAACGGAGATCCTTAAATAGCCCTAAGAGGATCCAAAAGTCACCTCAGAATGGATCCAAAAGAGGATTGGCAGCCCGCCCCCGCTACCGCATACTAGGAATCACAGCAGTTAAGAGCTGCTACCCCAGAGAGAGATTGTAGTTTTACTCCGCCGATCCGAAAGGAATGTATATGTTCGATACCCTCGCAGACCTCAGCTCCGCCATCGACTTCGAGGCACTCATCAAGGGCATCAAGGGCCTCATCGAGGCTTCCTCCGAGTCCAACACCGACTCCGAGGGCCTGTCCTCCGTATTCGAGGGCCTGTCCTCCAAGGATGACGCAGAGGCTGCTGCAGAAGCTAAGTAATTAGCCTTCTGTACTCCTTCATGAAGACCAGCTAAACCCCCTCACCTTCTTCCTCCGCTCGGAACCCACCACAAGGAACCGCGCACGAAGGTGCGGGGGTTTGGCTGTTTTCAATCGCTGTTTCACGTTCGCTGTACCTACACTAGAGAGATAAAACCCATTGAGTCTTAGCATCCAGGAAGCGTGGACAGCACCGTGTCGAAACCTTCACAGCCGCCCCTTCACCAACGCATCCGCGCAGCCATGACCCTGCAGCGAACAGCCGCTTTAACTGCGGTAATTTGCGTGGCGCTGACATTACTTGGCGCATTCTTCACGCCCACTGAACACCAACTATCTGCCGCCATCTTTGGCCTAATACTGACTGTCATTACAACATTGGCATTCCGTCACCCGCTCGTGATGTCTGTGCTTTTTGTGACGGTGTGGATGAGCTCTACATTCGCTGCAGGCACTCCTTACCTCTGCTACATCTTCTTAACTCCAATCTTCATCGCCGTCATCGCTTACCACGGGAAAAATTGGCAGACGTTTGCAGTAGGCGCCGTCTTTTGGGCTGCTGGTCTTATCGATCCCAGCAGTGCGAGGATCAGCGTTAATCCTGCGGCCGCTTTTGCTTGGGCAATGTTCATTAGCGTCGGTGCAGTTATTGGAGCCACTTTCGCCCATTCTGCACAGCGATACAAAACAGCCATGGTCGAGTGGAACGCCGACGTCCAACGAAGACAGTCAGACCTTGCCGAAACTCTTCACAACTCCGTGGTTTCGAGCCTTACTGTCAACACAATGCAACTGGAGGCTTTAAGCCTCGAATATTCCAAAGATCCGGAACTTGCTAAACGCTTAGATGAGCTTAGCGATTCCATGCGCTCTTCCATGTCGGAAGTGCGTGCGCTAACTAAGGTTCTACGGAACAATATCGAGGGTATTAACGACGGAATGAGCTTTGGCTCCACCACGAAGCCTGATAGTTTTGCCCAGCTTCTTTCCCAGGAAGAATCTCGACTCTCCAAACTCAATCGGAAGCCAATTATGGACGTAGGCGCCGAAGATTTCGCGCCGCATTTCCCTCCGGAGACGCTGGATTCCATCGCTGCCATCACTACCGAAGCCTGCCTGAATGCAGTGAAGTATTCCCCACCAGGAGCAGAAATTATGATTTCGGTGCGTCCTCACCTCGGATGGACCGTTATAACGATTAGCAATCCAGTATCGAAGCCCACGAGCACCAATGCTGACATTTCTTCGGGTATCGGCATGGCCTCGATGTCACGAATTGCTGCAACAATTGACGCACGCGTCGATACGAAGCTTGAGCGCAATCAGTGGGAACTTACCCTTTCACTTCCGCCCTCCGCTCAAAAGGCTAGTTAGTTTCGACACGTCGCCTAGCAAACCTAAAGGGCGTGCACTAAGCTATCGCTTGTTTCTGACTAAAACAGACTTTTTTAAAGGATCCCGCATATGCAGGCCGCACTTGCTAGCTTTCTCGCTCCAATCATGTTGTCTTCCTCCCTTCTGGGAGGACTAGCCCCAGGCGATCTTTCCCCCACCACTGAATATCAGTCGCCGGTAGATCTGGTCTTCGGTTGCCCATCTCCATGGTGCCCGAAATAAAAACATCCCTCTTGGTCGTCGATGACGACCCACTTGTCCTTGAGGCCTTGGGGCGCTACTTCGCCTCGGCTGAGGACATGGAGGTGCGCGCCACCGCAGAAAATGGCAAGGTCGCCCTCGCGCTTTTGCAAGAGCAGGACTTTGACGTCATTGTCGCGGACATCCATATGCCCGAGATGGATGGCACGACCCTCTTGCGTGAGGTTAACAAGCTGGAAAAACCACCTGTCTTTGTTGCGATGACCGCGATGGACAATGACGAGACCCTCAAAGAGGTCATGTCCAATAAGGCCGCGGCCTATATTTTAAAAAGCTCCAAGCCCGTCTACATTTTGGATACCGTGCGCGAGGCCGTACGCGGCGGCACGGTTGTCACCCCACAGTCGCTTACCCGCTTGTTTGAGCAGCTTCCCGATTGGAACGCTGAAGGAACCAGCGCCGATGCGGCAGCTGCAACCGCCAAGATCAAGGACAATCATCATATCTCCCCTGCGCTAAAGCAGGTCCTGGACTTGGTCTGCCAAGGAAAGTCCAATGAAGAGATTGCCAAGAGCACGCATTATGCTCCGGGCACGGTGAAGAAGTATGTGTCCACCCTGCTCAGTGAATTCCACGCCAAGTCCCGCCTCGAGCTGGCGGTGAAGGCGCTCAAGGCTGGCTACGGTTCTTAAACCCCAATTGTTGGACAATCCGGGGGTGGGCTACCCCCGGATGAGTTAATACCCCCTCTAAACCCCACATGCTGGGGTTTATTTTTTGTTTTTCTACCCCCGTCTGCCATTTACCGAAGGAGACTAGCATCACGTTTGGAGCTTCCCTATAATTACGGCAACACAAAAGTTCATAATATTTCCTAGGCAACAATTGGAGCCTGAACCTGCAGGGTTGCCGCACGTCAGAGCGCTAAGCCGCTCACGTTTCTTCCTCTGCCCACCCATAGCCACGTCATAGAAAGCAGGTGAGAGTTGAACACCAACCTGGCGCGCGTTCGTCGCAGCAGCGATAGGCCTCCCGTCCGCATTCGGCCCGCATAATGGCCCGCTGACATCGCATTTCACCACGAATCTCTGCGACCCTCACTTTGCGTCGCGCGCACCCGCGTGTTCGCTCCTCACCCAGCTGCGCCCTGCAGCACCACATAGCTCACCGCTCATCATCCAGACGCCGTATCGGCCGGCAGTTTCAGACCGGCGCAGATACATCGCCCTTCACTCCCATGTGAAAAGTGGTTTCTAGGATGTGACCCGTTTGAAAAAGAGGTAGAACCATATGACTTCTCCTGCTAATACCCGCTTGCCCATCTCTGATGATGTGGAAGCAGTCCTGTCTGCAGCTATCAGCCGCGCCCACGACTGGTTGAAGTCCACTGCGGACGAAGAAGATAAAGCCACCGAACAACTCGCAGACCTGCTGCGCGATGAGGACGGCGTGAAGTTCACCATGGACTTCGTCGACCGCGTCATGCGCCCAGAAGATGACAAGGTTGCCGCACACGCGCTGAAGGATATTTCCTCTCACTATGACCCGTCGTTCCTAGGCAGCATCAATGGTGCGCTGGTTGGTGCCGGTGGCTTCTTCGGTCCAATCCTGCCCAACCTAGTCATGCCGGTTGCCCGCCTGTACATGCGCAAGATGGTTGGCCACCTGGTTCTGGACGCCGAGTCTGATGCCCTCAACAAGATTCTGGACAGGGCCGCCGAATCCGGCGAGCAGCTTAACCTCAACCTGCTGGGTGAAGCCGTACTCGGTGAGGAAGAGGCGAAGTCCCGCGCGGAGCGCACCCTCAAGCTCATCCAAAACCCCCGCGTGACCTACGTTTCGGTCAAGGCTTCCTCTATGGTGGCCCAGCTCAATCAATGGGATATCGATGGCTCGGTAGAGCGCCTTAAGGAGCGCCTGCGTCCGCTGTACCAGGCTGCGGCGAACCGTACCGACAAGGTCTTTATCAACATGGACATGGAGGAGTACCACGACCTCCACCTGACCATCCGCCTGTTCAAAGAGCTACTCAGCGAGCCGGAATTCCTCACCCTGGACGCCGGCATCGTGCTGCAGGCTTACCTGCCGGATACCTTTGATGCGCTCAAGGATGTCGCCGACTTTGCCAAGGAGCGCGTGGCTAAGGGCGGCGGCAAGGTCAAGGTGCGCATTGTAAAGGGCGCGAACCTATCCATGGAAACCGTGCAGGGCGAGGTCCACGATTGGCCGCTGGCTACCTACACCAACAAGCTCGACGTTGACGCCAACTACTACCGCCTATTGGATTTCATCCTGCGCGAAGAGTACGCCGATAGCGTCCGCATCGGTGTAGCAACCCACAACCTCTACACCGCGGCAATGGCCTATGAGCTGGGCAAGAAACGCGGCGTGCTGCACATGATGGATTCGGAGATGCTGCAGGGCATGTCCCCAGCCCAGCAGGCAGCGGTGCGCAAGGTCTTTGACGGCCGCCAGATCCTCTATACCCCGGTTGTCCACGCAGAAGACTTCGACGTCGCCGTGTCCTACCTGGTACGCCGCTTGGAGGAAAACTCCGCACCGCAGAACTTCCTCTACGCGCTCTTTGCCCCGGGCGAGGAGCCGCTGGCGGACCAGGAAGAGACGTTCCGTCGGGCCGTCGCCAAGCGCTGGGACACCTTCGCTGGCGCCCGTCGCACCCAGAACCGCCTCAAGGAGGACGGCCGCCAGGCACCGCGTACCGGCCGCTTTACTAACGAGGCTGACACTGACCCGGCGCTCGCGCCGAACCGTCAGTGGGCCCAGGAAGCGCTCAAGCGCAACCCAGGCGAGCACGGCATCGCGGAGGTTACCGACCCTGCCGCGGTCGAAGGTCACATCGCTCGCGCCAAGGAGCTGGGCACCGAGTGGGGCAAGCGCCCTGCCGCCGAGCGCGCCGCCGCACTGGAGGCCGTGGCAGATCAGATTGCGTCCCAGCGCGGCAAGTTCATCTCCGTGGCTGCGTATGAGGCCAATAAGACCGTTACCCAGACCGACCCTGAGGTCTCTGAGGCGATTGACTTCTGCACCTACTACGGCCAGTCCGCGCGCCTGCTGGAAGAGTCCTACTCCGAGTTCACCCCGCACACCGTCACCGTGGTGACCCCGCCGTGGAACTTCCCCATTGCCATCCCTACCGGCGGCATTGCGGCGTCCTTGGCGGCGGGCTCGGCGGTCATCGTCAAGCCTGCACCGCAGGTGGTTCACTGCGGCAAGCTCGTGGTGGAGGCCTTCCGCACCGCCCTCGAGGCCCAGGGCTTGGATCCGGATCTGGTGCAGCTGGTGCTCACTGATGAAGCCGAGGCTGGCAAGGCCCTGCTCTCCCACGATGACGTGGACAATGTCATCCTCACCGGCGCCTCCGATACCGGCGCGCTCTTCCGTTCCTGGAAGCCGAAGATGAATATTATGGCGGAGACGTCCGGCAAGAATGCTCTCATCATCACCCCTGCGGCCGACCCAGACTTGGCCATCGATGACCTCTACAACTCCGCCTTTGGCCACTCTGGACAGAAGTGCTCGGCGGCCTCCCTGGTTATCTTCGTCGGTGCGGCTGGTAAGTCCGAGCGCCTGCGCACCCAGCTGCTGGATGCCGTGAAGACCCTCAAGCCGGGCCCGGGCTTCGATATCACCACCACCATGAACGGCCTGGCGGAAGAGCCGAGCGAGAAGCTGCTGCGTGGTTTGACCCAGCTGGAGCCGGGCGAGAAGTGGCTGCTCAAGCCGGAAAAGCTCAACCAGGAAGGCACCCTGTGGTCCCCGGGCATCCGCGATAATGTGCAGCCGGGCTCCTGGTACCACAAGAATGAGTGCTTCGGCCCCATCCTAGGCATCATGTACGCCGATACTTTGGAAGAGGCTATTGCCTGGCAAAACGACACCGGCTACGGCCTAACTGGCGGCATCCACTCGCTTGACGACGCCGAGATTGAGTACTGGATCGACAACGTTGAGGTGGGCAACGCCTACGTCAACCGCGGGATCACCGGTGCGATTGTCCAGCGCCAGTCCTTCGGCGGTTGGAAGAAGTCCGTCATGGGACCGGGTGCCAAGGCTGGTGGCCCGAACTACGTGGCACAGATGGGTGAGTGGGCCGATGGCGAGCTCAAGCCGCGCAACGTGGACATTGCCCCAGCCAGCCTCGCCGCACTGCACCGCCTGCGCGATAACCTCTCTGGCAAGCTCACCGAGGAGGACATCACCTGGCTATGGCGCGCCGCTGAACTGGACCAGGTGGCTTGGCAAGAGGAGTTCGGCCGCAACCACGACCGCACCGGTTTGGTTTCTGAGGCCAATATCTTCCGCTACCGCCCACTTCTGACCAAGCTGCGCGTGCGCGTGGGCGAAGGCTACGAGCTGCGCGAGGTTGCTCGCCAGGTGCTGGCCGCCGCAATTACCGGCACCGCCACGGAAATCTCCGCCACCCCGGAGGTTGCCACCCAGCTGCAGGATCTCGGCTTCGACGTCAAGGCCATCACCGACGAGGCTTTTGCCACCGCCGTGGCCAATGACGCCTCCTCCCGCGTGCGCGCCCTGGGCACCGTGCCGGATTCCATCTACGAGGCCGCGGTGCGCTCCAACTCCGTGGTGCTGGACCAGCCCGTGCTTGCCGACGGCCGCCGCGAGCTCCTTCCTTACCTCCTGGAGCAGGCAGTTTCGGTTACCATGCACCGCTTCGGCATTATTCGCAACGTAGGTAACCTGCGTGACGAGTAATTTCCGGCCGCGTCAGCGGACGCGTTAAAGGTACTGAAGGGAGGTAGCGCCCCGCCCGTGGGCCGCTACCTCCTTTTTCGTATATGCGCTGCGAGTTTTATGTGGCATAGTGGTAGACAATGTCTACGTCACATAATTCGTCTTCCCGCGACGAGGCCAAGCGCCCGTCTGCACAGGAAAAAGGCAACGCAACACAGATCCAAAAGCCGGGCGAGGAAGATTCGCATACCCTCGTCGCTTATGATGACGCGCACCTTGGTGCAGAGGCTGCCAGCGAGCACCCTGCCGAGCGCGACGATAAATCCGCCGTCCTGGCCAAGGACTTCCGCACCATGGCCAAGGTCTCGGTGATCTTTATCCTTATCGTCGCCGGCCTAGCGCTGGCCGGCTACCTGCTCAAGTTCATTTGGGTAGGCCTGCTGCCAGTCCTGCTCGCCGTCTTGGTCTCCACGGTGCTCTACCCCATCAGCGCGTGGCTGCGGAGCAAGGGATTCCCACGCTCACTCGCCGCGGTGAGCACGTTGCTTGGCCTCATCATCATCTTCTGCGGCGTCTTTGCCGCCATGGCCCCGGTTGTCACCAACCAAAGCCAGACACTCATTGACCAAGCTGAAGATGGCATCAATCAACTCACGGAGATGGTGGAAAAGTCCCCCATCGATATCCGAAGCGATCAACTGGAATCCGTGCTGCAAGATGCGGTTAAGTTTGCCAAGGGCCAAGCATCAACCATCGCCACCGGCGTTATCTCTGGTTTCTCGATGGCCAGCTCCATCGTCGTGGCCGCACTGATCATGCTCTTTGTCACCTTCTTCATCATTAAAGACGGCGACAAGTTCCTGCCCTGGCTGCGTAAGTACACCGGCAACTCCACCGGGTGGCACGTTACCGAGCTCGGCGCGCGCATCTGGAAGACTTTGTCTGGCTTTATCCAGGCGCAGGCCGCGGTGGCCATGGTGGACGCAGTTCTCATCGGCCTTGGCCTGTGGGCACTGCAAGTTCCACTTGCGCTCGTCATCGCGGTGGTGACTTTCTTCGCCAGCTTCATCCCTATCATCGGTGCGGTCACCGCTGGTGCCCTCGCCATCATCATCGCGCTGGTCTCCAATGGCCTGACCAACGCGCTGCTGGCGCTTGCACTTATCATCATCGTCCAGCAGGTGGAAGGCAACGTCCTCCAGCCCATGCTGCAGTCCAAGGCCATGGGCCTGCACGCTGCGGTGGTCCTGCTCTCCGTAACCGTCGGCTCTACCCTGGCAGGCATCGTCGGCGCCTTCCTCGCCGTCCCCGTGGCCGCAACCATCGCCGTTGTCGTGCGCTACCACGCAGAAATGGCAGCCCTGCGCTCCGGCGAAGTCGAGCCCTCCGATATAGACATCATCACCGGCTCCAAGGATGATCCTGAAGACTTCAGCGACGTCACCTACGAACACGACGAGACCCCACGCGACAAGGTAGAGCAGCTCTACCAGTCCATGAGCCCGTTGAGTTAAGACTCAGCCACCACTAGCAGCGCGCCGGCCCTCCCCGGCGCGCTTTTAGTTTTTAGCGCAGAAAGCCTAGGTCCGTAGCGGCCGAGGCGAGCTGGCGCGCACCGTGGTCAAGGACGTTGGCCCAGGTGCCCTTGGATTCCTCATTGGCGGAATCGGACACCTGCTTGAGCAGGGTGCAGGGCATATCGAAGCGCTGGCATACTGCGGCAATGGAATAGCCTTCCATGTCGCACAGCTGCGATTTCTTGGCCAGCTCGGTGCGCAGGGCGGTATCGGAGACAAACATGTCGCCCGTGGCCAGTCCGCGCACCGGCAGGCGGCCGGAGGTCTCGAGCTCGATGGCCTCTGGCAGCAGGTAGCGATTGATATCGGTAAGCACTTCTAGCTTGAAGTCATGCTTGGTGACCTTGTCGACTTCGAAGACGCCAGCCATGCCGTCGACAAGCGCGCCGGCCGTGCCAATGTTGACCACACGATCGGGAAGGGCGCCGTTAGCGCGGGCGTCGGCAAGAGCTTCCGTCAGCGCAATGGCCGCCGGAACCGTACCGATTCCGGTGATGAGCAGGGGTTCGCCTTCCGGGATGTGAGCGGCTTCCGCATCCACAGCGGCGACGAAAAGGGGGCGTCCGTTGAGATTCTCCATGCCTGCGAGAATACCTGCCCGCCTTAGTCAAAGTTCAATGTGCGGTTCTTCTGGCGCAGGCGAATCGTAATGTTTTTCTGGCCGGCGCCAAGGGCAATGATTTTCCCGCTGAGCACCCGGGCGACAGCCAGGTCCTCCTCCGTCGGGGCCTCGGCCGCGATCCGCGCCGTAGGCAGCCAAGCATCGTGCGGGTCTGGCGCGCCGAGGTGAATGAGCCGTTCGCGCTCCACGTCGATCCAATAGCCCTCCGTGGCCATGAAGCGATCGTGGCTCCCCTCGAAGGAATCGCGGCGCCACCCGCCCTCGGCCACGCGGAAGACAAAGGGGCAATAGCCAAAACGCGAAGGCACGATATAGCGCGTCTGGGGGCTAACGCGCCAATGGCCGCGCGCGGAGCTCCACACTTGGCGGTATGTATCGGCCAAGCTCATGCCCAGACGCAGGCGCTGCTGCCTGTCTTCGTCCAACCCGGAACCATCTACCTGGGTGTTTAGTTCCCCGAGCCGCGTGGCATCGGCCACGTACATGCCCAGCCACGCTTCCTCCGGAGTGGTGTACGGGCCGGTGATATCACGGTGGAAGGAATCCGGCACGGCTCTTTCCGCGTCCTGGGGCAGGCGCTGGCGGGCGGCAAAGGCCCAAAGACGCGGATGCCCCATGCGGTACAACATCACCGTCGCCCGCGGCAGGCGGTCGTGCACCTGCTGGCGCGTCAGATAATCCCCCGCGCTGATGCGCCGCAGCAGCTGCTTAGCGACGTCCCCCTCTACCTGCTGCTCCACTCCCGGCGCGACCTCCATCTCCGGCAGCTGGCTAAGCAGCATCAAATCGATGATGTCTCCCAGATCAAAGACCTTGCTCAATTCTGTCTGCGCCTCTGGGCCAAAAGCCTCGATGGCGTGATATCCCAGTGCACCGCCCAATCGGCGGATGAGATCCGGGGACACGCTCACTCGGTTGCGGGTCGCGTGCAATTCGGACGCATTCAAATTGCGATCCAGTGTCACGAGTGCTCCTTTCTCCCCCTCATAGGGGATTCAAATTTCGGTCACGCTTGGGATTAAGCCGAACATAGAAGCGCCGTTTAGCTCTTCCCGCTCGCCAAAATTCCGCGTGCGTTCAAGCTCTCGCACTAAGACACAGCCCTTTCACCGGTTGCTAGGCCCTCATATCTGACAATCTTGGCAGTATTTTCCCCTTTTAGCCTAATCTCTTAACCAGACAGATGTCACACTTATACCATTCGCTTTACGTGCAGATAACTTGAATAAATCCGAATGCCTGTATTGACGTTCTATTTGAAAGAATTTCTGCAAGTCGTATGTCTATAGTATGACACGGATTAATCGTTAGATTATCCAATCTCTCTCGTATTCCGCTCTTGAATTGCTTATGGAGGAGTTCAGCCTTTGAACAACAACAATGCCTGGGGCCAGCCGGATCAGCCCTCCACGGATCCTTCTACTCAACGCATGCGCCCCATGCCACGCGAGGAGCAAGCTTGGGGCACGCTCTCACCTAATTCCCCTACAACCTCGACTTCTGCAGCATCACCTACAGGTGAGGACTTTGACGACCCTAAGTCCTCCGGAAAAGGTAAACGCATCGTGTTCCTAGTCATCGCTGTGCTAGCGGTTCTCGCTCTGGTTGGCGGTTTAACTTGGGCACTGGTCGGCACGAACGATTCAAATGATGCCGATGACCCAAATGAACCTGCATTGGCTGCTAGCTCCGAGGCTAAAGATACCTCCCACCCTGAGAAGGGATCCGAGTCCGACAAAGATGAGAACAAGTCCAAAAAAGACGAGGCAAAAGATTCCCCAGAGAGAAAAAATAACGCTAAATCACAAGAACTGACCAAGTACGAAAAGTGCAATGAATACGCAGATGACAAACTCAGTGATTTGCGTGCTCCGGTAAAGATGTACTGCGATGACTCCTGGCTTTTTGCTGGTGACGACGGAACCTCGGCCCAAGCCTTGTTCTATTGGACCGACAATGCCTGGCACCGATACGAAACAGATGGAACGTCGTGGCCGTCCCATATGGGATGCTACGACCGGTCAAAACTTGAAGACGCCGGTGCCCCACTCCCCTTGCTCGATAAGGTTTTGTTGTGCGACGCCAATGACAAACCCAGTGCGGAATCTGCAGCAAAAGATGAAGCTGGCGCTAGCGCAAAATCTATTGACGAAATGCCAGACGATAGCGCCGGCCCCCGCTGCGACGGCCGATACATTCTCATCGCAGAATCCGTTATGGTCCCCCTAGGCAGTGACCCCCATCCTGAGCTTTCTCGCGTCCAGGGTAAGTATCCGGGTTCACACACACTGAGCGGAAAAGCCTGCAGCTCTCTTCGCGGCCAAGTAGACGGCAATGACGTCTACGCCGTCTACTTTGACGCAGGCCATAGCGTGGAGAAAGTGTGCGAGCTAAAAGCGCAATACGGTGGCAATGCTCGTTCACTAAATAACGATGCGGACTTCTCCGACCCCTGCTAATCGCCTCTCCATGTAAATCCCTCCTTCCCTATTACTCTCTTCTCCCTACGACCCTGCTCTAACACCAGAAAGGAACTCTCTGTGTCCGACTACAACCTCTACGATTCTCTCTCCCTCGATGCTTCGGCCAATTCCGCCGATCTTATCGAAGAGATCGACAACAAGCTCGCCCAAGTCGATCCCGGGGACGCCGCAGCGCGCGACGAACTGAGCACTGCGCGACAAATCTTTTCCGCAGACAACCGGCGCAAGCAATACGATAACGACTTGGCTAATACCACTGGGCCGGAAGTAGATATCGCACGCATCCGCTACATCGCCGCCCTCCCGTCCGAAACCGCGCCGCAAGAAAATCTTGCCTCCTATACCCCGGCGCCGGAATACACCCCTCAGCACTCGGCGCAACCACAGCAAGACTGGAAGCCACAGGCAACAAATCAGCAATTCAGCAGCAGTTCAAGCTTCAACGTGGCCAACAAACAAGTCACTGTTGATTTTAGTAATGTAACATTCCCCGTCGAACCAGACCGCCAACGCTGCCAATCCATCATGTGGTGCGTGCTATGGGGCATCCTGCTCCTCATGTGGCTTATTGCCGGAATCCGCGGCTTGTCCCTTGCCGGCGAAGCTAGTGACACCACCGCCATGGGCCTCATCTTTGATTCCTCGGAGCTTGAGTCCAAGACCGCAGATTTCAGCGCCTCCCTGATCAAAACTCTCGTAGCCACCCCGCTCATGCTGATTCTCTGGGAGTTCGTCTGGTCGATTCGCAAGACTATGGGACGCCGGGCAATTGAGAATGCCTAGCTCGCATAACCCTTTCCATGGCCGAGCACTGGCTATCGGAGCAGCAATGGGCTTGGCAATCGCGTCTTTCGCTCTGGCTGGCTGTGACGAAAATTCCACTGACACTGCTGGTCAAAAACTTCACTATGAGACTGCTTCGAGGTCCGCTTCACCAGGACAAGGAGACGATGCAGAGCAGGAACCCTCGACGAAAGGACCTATCCCAGAAGGAAAAACTACTTCCAGGCCAGTGCCACCCAACGTAGTGATGGATGAGGAAGAGGACAGCCAGGCGTCCCAACTAGGTGACGAGAATTCTTCTGCTAGCGGAGCCGACCAAACCTGCGGTACGCACAGCGCACAGACAGCGTTCCAAGACGGCGTTTCCCAAGTTGCGCCGTGGGGCACCATCGGTTGGGAGCTTTTCGATTCCTCCGGCTACGACCCATGCGCTTCCCTATCGTGGGAAACCCTGATGATTGAGGGAGGGACAAGTTCTTCACCCTTCCACATCATGCTCTTTAACCACGGTGAATATTTAGGTACTGCAACAGCAAAGCCCTACGGCTTCGCTCCCACGGTTGAACGCGTCAACGATTCCGAAATAGCGGTGACCTATCACTGGCCACGCGAGGGCGAAGGCAATGCCAACCGCTCGGGTACGACCAATGCAGGCTTCCGGTGGGATGAAGGCCAGCAGAAGGTCATCATGTCCGGCGACGTTCCGCCGATGCAGTAGGTCGATGTAAAACAAGCACGTTTCGCTAAAATGCCACCAGTTTGGCGGCGAAACGTGCTTGTTTTGCGCGCTGCGTGACGCCAAGCGGCGGTCCGGGATTCGCAGGAGTGTGCGGAAGCCAAGAAATGGCCGCGTTCTAGGCTTTCGCAGGGAGCCAGAAGCGGTTATCGTGGCCACAACGTAGCCGAAGGGGAGATAGGAATGAGCGAGAAGACGTTTCAGCAGAAATTCGGGGTTTTCGCGCTGGTGGCGGCGGTTGTCTTGCTGATCGTGAACTTAACCGTAGTAGGGCCTACGGTGTTCGGTATCTCCACGCCGCTGCTCCTCGGAATCACGGGCATCATAATGATGCGCAGTGAGAGAAGCAGCAGCGGCGCACAGGACGACTAACGCAGGCGGTGGCCTACGAAGCCGGCGGCAAGCGTGTTGCCGGAAGATTGGTCGATGAGTAGGAAGTTGCCCACCGCACCGCGGGCGGCATAGTCCTCAACGGGAAGCTCGGCCTGGGTCTGGATAGTGATGTGGGCGATGTCGTTCATGGCGACGGACTCGGGATCTTCCACATCGGAAACGCCATCAAGATCCAGGGTGCGGGTGATAGCAGCAATGCGGGCCTTAACCAGGGAAGATCCGTAGCGCAGCTTGAGCATCTGGCCGGGCTTGATGTCCTTTTCGGTCAGGCCTACGACGGTGGCGTCGAATTCGCGGGTGGCCGCGGGGCGTTGGGAGCCGGCGAGGAGATCGCCGCGGGCGAGATCGATGTCGTCGGCAAGCAGGAGCGTCACGGAGTCGCCGGTGGCGGCGGAGTCGGCCGGACCGTCAGCAGTGTCGATCTGGGTGACGGCGCTGGTGCGGCCCTCGGGAAGGCCAACCTCATCGCCGACCGAGATGGAGCCGGCCTTCACGCGGCCGGCGTAGCCGCGGTAATCGGAGGCGTGCTCGCGGATGACGTATTGGATGGGGAAACGGAAATCCAGCTCATCGGCGCGGCCGGTGGCCACAGGGACGGTCTCGAGAACCTCGAGGACGGTCGGGCCGGTGTACCACTCCATGGTGGCGGAACGCTCAACCACGTTATCGCCCTTGAGCGCGGAAATCGGCACCACGGTGGTATCGGTGATACCCAGGCGGGTGGCGATCTGGTTGAACTCGGACTCGATATCGCGGAAGACCTGCTCGTCATAGTCCACCAGGTCAATCTTGTTCACCGCGAGGACCACGTGGCGCACGCCCAGGAGGGCGGCGACATTGAGGTGGCGGCGGGTTTGTTCGACAACGCCATGGCGGGCGTCGATAAGAAGCACCACCACCTGGGAGGTGGACATGCCGGTGACTGTATTGCGGGTGTACTGCACGTGGCCGGGGGTATCGGCGAGGATGAAGGTGCGCTTATCCGTGGCGAAGTAGCGGTAGGCCACGTCGATGGTAATGCCCTGCTCGCGCTCGGCACGCAGGCCGTCAACAAGCAGGGAAAGGTCCATGCCGTCAAAGCCGCGGTCGGTAGAGGTGCGCTCCATGGACTCGACCTGGTCGGCAAGAACAGACTTGGTGTCATAGAGCAGGCGGCCGACGAAGGTGGACTTGCCGTCATCAACGGAGCCGGCGGTGCACAGGCGCAGGGTATCGCGCTGCTTGAGGGCGCCGACATTCGGCGCGAGGGTCGTGGTCATCAGAAGTAGCCTTCCTTCTTGCGGTCCTCCATGGCGGACTCGGAAAGTTTGTCATCGGCGCGGGTGGCGCCGCGCTCGGAAAGGGTGGAAATGGAGATCTCCGCGAGCACCTCGTCGGGGGTCGATGCGGTAGATTCCACGGCGCCGGTGCAGGACATATCGCCCACGGTGCGGTAGCGCACGGTGCGGGTTTCCAGTGCCTCCCCCTCTGCGGGGCCGCCCCATTCACCAGGCGCTAGCCACATGCCATTGCGCTTGAATACCTCGCGCTCATGCGAGTAGTAAATGGAGGGCAGCTCCAGTTCGCGGGCGCCGATATATTCCCAAATATCGGACTCGGTCCAGTTGGAGATGGGGAAGACGCGGACGTTTTCGCCGGCCATCTTGCCGCCGTTGTAAAGGTCCCACAGCTCGGGGCGCTGGCGGCGGGGATCCCACCCGCCGAAGGAATCGCGGATGGAGAAGATGCGCTCCTTGGCGCGGGCGCGCTCCTCATCGCGGCGAGCGCCACCGCATACGGCGTCATACTCACGCTCGGCGATGGTCTCTACCAGCGGCACGGACTGCAGCGGGTTGCGGGTACCATCAGGACGCTCCTGGAGATCGCCGCGGTCAATCCAGTCCTGGACGCGGGCGACGTGCAAGCGAGCGCCAGATTCTTCCACGAGGCGGTTGCGGAAATCAATGACCTCGGGGAAGTTGTGACCGGTATCGACGTGGAGCAGCTCAAACGGCACCGTGGCCGGGGCGAAGGCGCGGCGGGCTAGCTCGAAGACAACGACGGAGTCCTTGCCGCCGGAAAAGAGGATGCCTACCTTATCGAACTGCCCGGCCACCTCGCGCAGGATGTGGATGGACTCGTTTTCTAGGTCTTTTAAGTGTGGAGAAAGTGTGCTCATTATTCGTGTAACCCGCATTCTGTCTTGCCGTCTGCAAATACGCGCCCGGACCGGGCATCGTCGCCTTCACCAACCGGGAAGGTTAGCGGTGCGCAGCCGATGGAGCGGTATCCCTGCAGGGTGAGTGGGTGGATGATGAGGTCGTTGTCCGCGATATAGCGGTCCGTATCGTCCAGATCCCAGGTGATGATGGGAGAGATCTTCAGCCGTCCGGTGCGGTCGAGGCTCAGCGCTGGGGCGGTGGCGCGGTGTTCGGAATCGGCGCGGCGCAGGCCGGTGACCCAGCCAGCATATGGGTCCATCGCCATATTCAGCGGCTCGACCTTGCGCATGCGGTTATAGGCCGCGGTATCGCGAGCGTAGAGGCGCGGACCATACACCTCGTCTTGCTCTTCCGGGGTGAGCAAAGGCAGCACGCGAACAAGTGGGAGGTCCGGGTAGCGCTTTTCTACCTCGTCGGCTACCTGCAGGGTTTCCTGGAAGTGCCAGCCGGTATCGATGAAAAGCAGGTCTGCATCGAGCCCAGCACGGTGGGCAAGCTCAGCCAAGACCGTATTTTCCATGGACATGGTCATGGCCAAGCGGCCGGGTGCGTGCTCGGCGGCCCATTCGGTAATGGTTTCCGCTGAGGCGTCATAAAGCTTATCCGCCCACTGGTCCACCAATTGCTGGTTGCGCGCGGCTACCTCGGCGTCCAGCGGCGCGGTATCGCGCGTGCCTTCCGGGGAGATGCTGGGGTCGCGGTAGTTCTTGCCACCGTCCAGCAGGTTCGTCGTTGGGTTCATGCCGTCACACATTAGGCAAAAGCCCAAGGCGGTGCAGGAGATTGTGCGCGAAAAGCCGCTGAGCTTGGCGGGAGGTGCGAATAAAAAGTTTCCAATCCGTACCAAGCGGACTAGATTTACAGACAAGACAGTCTATTGCGGGCGTTCGCGCCCCGCACAAGGAGGCACTTTCATGCAGCGTATAGCAGGGCCCGGCGGCCCTATCCACCGCCGAGAAGCTTATCAGCGCTGGCATGTGTGTGGACCTCATTACCCAGTGCACCGCCCCATTCGGTCTACTCCGCCGCTTTGCAGGCTTGGCAGGCGTGCTGGGCGACGCCGTCACGGGCTCCCACTGCGGCCCCGGCACCACTCCCCGCTTGCGCCTTATCGGCAACGTGCGGGTAGGACCAGACGGCGACATCACGCAGAACGAAATCCACCACTTGGCCGCCTCTGGCAATCGCGAGCTACTCATATTGGAGCTCAAGGCTCGCGGCGTGGCCGTCACCACGTGGGAAGGCCTATGCGCCCCACTGCAGGATTTTGAAGACTGGCGCAGCGTCATCACCCGCGCGCAGCTGGCTCACGTGGGGATTTAGCAGCAATTACCGACTAGCGCCCCACCCACCACCGGTATAAACTTGCACGGCTACCCAGCCACGGCAAGGAAAGGGGCGCGAGTCCATGGATCTGGTTCGCATTCTCATTACACGGTCGGCGCCGTATACGCCGTATTTCATCGCGGTACTTGTCCTGCAGGCCTTGTCAACAGCTGCCATGCTGTACCTTCCATCGCTTAATGCCAAGATCATCGATAAAGGTGTGTCTCAGGGCGATGTAGACTTCATCTGGCGCACCGGCGGCATCATGCTGGCCGTCGCGTTTGCCCAAGTCATCACCGCCATCGGCGCGGTATGGTGCGGCAGCCGCACCGCCATGGGCGTCGGCCGAGATCTACGCGGCGAGGTCTTCCGCCACGTGAATTCCCTGTCCACTGAGGACATGAGCCGTTTTGGCACACCTACGCTTATTACCCGCGGCACCAATGACGTCCAGCAGGTGCAAATGGTCTACATGATGATGCTGAACTTCATGGTGACCGCACCCATCATGTCCATCGGCGGCATCATCATGGCCGTGCGCGAAGACGCCGGCTTGTCCTGGCTGGTGTGGGTATCCGTGGCGGTTTTGCTCGGTACCATCTCCGTTATCATTTCCCGCCTCATGCCGCTCTTCCGTTCCATGCAGGACAAGCTGGATTCCATCAATGGCACCCTGCGCGAGCAGATCACCGGCATCCGCGTGGTGCGCGCCTTCGTGCGCGAGGCCTATGAGTCCGAGCGCTTCACCGAAGAAAATAAAAATATCACCCGCCTGTCCTTGAACATTGGCCGGCTTTTCGTGGTGATGTTCCCGCTCATTACGGTGATCCTCAACGTGGCTACGGGCGCGGTCCTGTGGTTCGGCGGCCATCGCGTGGATGAGGGCTTGGTCAACGTCGGCTCGCTCACCGCATTCCTGCAGTACCTGCTCCAGATTCTGGCGGCGGTCATGATGGGCACCTTCATGGCGATGATGCTGCCGCGCGCCATTATCTGTGCCCGCCGCATCACCGAGGTGCTCAAGCACGAGCCCTCTATTACTCCACCCAGCTCCACCACCTCTCCGGAGGCCTGCGTGGGCACTGTGGAGTTTCGCAACGTGGGCTTTTCCTATGCCGGTGCGGATGCGCCGGTGCTGGAAGACATTTCCTTTACCGCTCAGCCCGGCACCACTACCGCCATCATCGGTTCAACGGGCTCGGGCAAGACCACCCTGGTTTCCCTCATCCCACGCCTGTACGTGCCGACGGAGGGCCAGGTGCTTATCGACGCCACCCCTACCACCTCCCTGGCCCGCCAGGACATCGTCCAGCGCGTATCTCTGGTTCCACAAAAGGCCTACCTATTTAGCGGCACGGTGGCCTCCAACCTGCGCTTGGGCCGCCCCGAAGCCACCGATGAAGAGCTCTGGGAGGCGCTGCGCGTGGCTCAGGCGGACTTCGTAGACGACCTGGACATGCCCATCGCACAGGGCGGCAGCAACGTCTCCGGCGGCCAGCGCCAGCGCCTGTCCATCGCGCGCATGCTTGTCGCCCAGCCTCTGATCTACCTCTTTGATGATTCCTTCTCCGCGCTGGACGTGGCTACCGACGCCAAGGTGCGGGCGGCAATGCGCGCCTCGTTTGCCGAGCGCGAAAAGCCGGTGACCAGCATTATCGTCGCCCAGCGCGTAGCGTCTATCCGCGATGCGGACCAGATCCTGGTGCTGGACGCCGGCCGCATCGTTGACCGCGGCACCCACGAGGAACTCCTGGGCCGCTGCGCGGTCTACCAAGAAATCGTTGATTCCCAAGAAACCGCCGGTGTGGCAGGGGGTGAAAACTAATGGCTGAAAACACCACCTCTACCGCCGAGTCCACGGATACCGGTTTTGATCCGATGGGCGGCTCCGTACCCCGTCAGGCCAAGAATTTCTGGCCCTCCACCAAACGCCTTTTCTCCCTGCTTGCTCCCTTCAAGCGCCACCTGTGGGCCGTCGCGGCAATGAACATAGTCTGCATCTTCTTGGCCGTGGTAGCCCCGAAGATCATGGGCAAGGCCATGGACGTCATCTTTGCCGGCGTCATTTCGCGCAACCTGCCCTCTAATATCACCGCCGAGCAAGCCATTGCGGGCATGCGCGCTGAGGGCCAGGACCGCTTTGCGGATATGGCTTCCGCGATGGACTTCGTCCCCGGTGAAGGCATCGATTTTAACCGACTGGGCACGCTCATCATCACCGTGATCGCGATGTACATCGTCTCCTCTGGCTTCCAGTGGTGGCAGGGAGCAATCCTCAACAAGTTAAGCATGGATATCGTGTTTGACCTGCGCGAGCGCGTGGAGGCGAAGATTAATGCGCTGCCTCTCAACTACTTTGATTCCCAGCAGCGCGGCGATATCCTCTCACGTACCACCAATGACATCGACAACATGCAGCAGGCCCTGCAGGAGGCGCTATCGCAGCTGTTTTATGACGCGCTGCTGGTCATTGGCATCACCATCATGATGTTCAGCGTTTCGTGGCAGCTCGCTCTGGTGGCTTTACTGTCCCTTCCGCTTACTGGCCTGGTCATTGGTGTCATCGGCAGCCGCTCGCAGCGCCAGTTCACAACGCAGTGGCGCTCCACCGGCCAGCTCAACGGCCAGGTAGAAGAATCCTTCTCCGGCCACGACCTAGCCATCGTCTTTGGCCGCACGGAGGCCATGACGAAGGAATTCGACAAGCGCAACGAGGAGCTCTACCGCTCCGCAGCTAAGGCTCAGTTCCTGTCCGGCATCATGATGCCCATCATGCAATTCCTGTCCTACCTGTCTTATGTGGCCATTGCGGTCCTGGGTGGTCTGCGCGTGGCCAATGGACACATGACTCTGGGCGCTGCCACTGCCTTCATCCAATACTCCCGCGAGTTCAACCAGCCGTTAGGCCAGCTCGGCGGCATGATGCAGCAGGTACAGTCCGGCGTGGCCTCGGCCGAGCGCGTCTTTGAGCTTCTCGACGCCGAAGAGCAAGCCCCCGACACCACCGACGAGGACCTTCCCGGCCGCGCCCAAGGACTCGTGGAGTTCCAAGGCGTTGACTTCTCCTACGCAAAGGATAAAGAGCTCATCACCGGCCTCAACCTGCGCGTGGAGCCCGGCCAAACCGCGGCCATTGTCGGCCCCACCGGTGCCGGCAAGACCACCCTGGTCAACCTACTCATGCGCTTCTATGAGCTAGATGGCGGTCAGATTCGCATTGATGGGCACGATATCGCCCGTATGCCTCGCCATACCCTGCGTTCCCAGGTGGGCATGGTGCTCCAGGACGCCGTGCTCTTCAAGGGCTCGATCCTGGAGAACATCCGCTACGGTCGCTTGGACGCGACGGACGAAGAAGTCATCGCTGCGGCAAAGGCGACCTATGTGGACCGCTTCGTGCACGCGCTGCCCGATGGCTACGACACCATCATCGACCAAGACGGCGGTGCTATCTCGGCCGGCGAGCGCCAACTCATCACCATTGCCCGCGCCTTCTTAGCCCAACCCGCGCTGCTCATCCTGGATGAAGCGACTTCTTCGGTCGATACCCGTACCGAAGTCCTCGTCCAAGAGGCGATGAACGCGCTACGCGCGGACCGCACCTCCTTCGTCATTGCCCACCGTTTGTCCACCATTCGCGATGCTGACCTCATCCTCGTCATGGAAAACGGCACCATCGTGGAACAAGGCTCGCACGACGATCTCCTTGCGACCCAAGGCGCATACTGGCGCCTGCATCAGTCCCAGTTCGCTCAAGGGTAGGTCTTCGCCGGCGGTGAGCTAATCCAGCCCTACCGTCACGGTCGGCGCGTTAAAGTGAGCACCCTTGAGGTTTACCAGCTCAAGGGTGACATCGCGCAGCTCAAGATGCTCCATGATTACATCGGGCACTTCCGCATCTGGGACGGGGTGTGGCTCTGGAACACCAAGTTTGTCCAACACGGCATTGATATCGTCGCGGCTTAAATCGATATCCGCCCGGGGTGCAGAAACCTTACCCACCGCCGGGGTGGCTATGAGCTCGGTAGCCATAATGGTCACCGGTCCGCCGCGTACCTCGGTGGTATCCCCTCCCGTAGTCAACATGCCATCGCCGTAGCGGCCAGGCAGCGTGATCCCAAGGTTATCGATGTCGAGGTTCTCGCCCTTCAGCTCTAGAACCCGCACATCACCGCTGGCGGTGGGGAAAGTGCCCAAGGACACGGTGACATTCTTCCTCAGCGTCACCGTATCCGCGAAGACGGTACTGAAGTACGGAACCGCCGGGGCATCTTGCGCATTAACCCGTTCGGAACCGCTCACACCACCCACCGCCAGCGCGCAGGTCAGTACGGCCAAGCAGCTACGCGCCGCCCGCGGCATCGCCCTCGTCATTGCTCTGCTGCTTCCTTGGTGCGGCGCTTTTGCTCCCCCGGCTGCCACGCAAAGGTAAAGGCCCCGCCAATGATGCCGAGCAGGGAGCCGATGATGAAGCCGCCCAAGTTGGACGTCGGCAAGGCGATAATGGCCACGATGATGCCTAGCACACCGACATAATTCGAGGTTGCCGGCTGGAACCACGCACCAAGGCCGAACATGGCTAGCAAGACGCCGATAAGCAGCGTAGATACGCCAGAAATAGTGGAGATCATGACTAAAAGGTCAGAGATCCGGATGGTGATATAGGCCGGCGCGGCAATGATGATGCCGGACAAGATGAGCAACAGTCCGGGAAAGAAGGGCCGGCCGTTGCGCCAGCGGCGGAAGCGCTGCCAGGCGCTAGGCTTAGATTCCTCCTCGCCCGTTGCCTCCGCCGCCGGGAGGGTCTGTGTTTCTTCCGTGCTGGACTCAGCAGCCATTATCGGACCCCCTCCTCACCGTCACTCCCACATTCTTGGCAGAAAGGCGCTGCGCGCCCACGGAGGTGGCCTTAACATCATCAGCCTTGAGGGAAACTTGCTTGGAATAGAGACCCCAGGCGCCAGGATCGGCGGTATCGCTGAGCTGATTCGCATCGATGCCCACGTTGACATCCTGCATCACCAAGGAACCATCCACGTCGGTCGCACCGACCAGCAGGCTATCGGACTCTGTACTGCCCTCACCCTCAGCCTTGAGCGCGAGTGTCGCCTCACCCACGCCGGGCACCTTGGGGACAGTCACCGAAAGACAAAGATCAGAGACCTTCGCGTGGTCCAGCTTGATACGGGCAACGGGAAGGTGTTCTTCGCCCTTTTGATCGTCATCAACAAAAAGCGAAAAGCCTTCTCCGTCCAAGTGCCCCATGGTGATTTTAAAGAAGCTACCGGAAAGGGCCAGGTTCGCGGTCAAGCCGCCCTGCGCCACGGCAAATCCGGTGACACCAAAGGCAGCAAGGCCTGCGGTCAAGGCCACCGCGGCCTTGGTGATATTTGTCTTACCCATGGTGGTCTGCCCTTTCTGCGGCGGTCTAGGTTCTCTTCTTGCCAGGTTGGGCCACGCTGCGGCCACCAGCACTGGCTATACTCCGCCGCCGTATACAGCACGTTTAAAAGAATATGGCGACCGAGTTTCTCATCTTGACAGTGTACAGCCCACCCCGCCGCAGCACCGCACTGAATGCAGACTCTGGGATTTTCACCCCAAGGCTTTAAGGTAGATAGCAACGTGGAGCATCAGTATTAAAGGAGCACGCATGACCACCGTGTTCGGTTGGATAGCTATAGCCGCATCGATTCCGGTGTGGCTGTACTTTTTCACCCGCGTATGGGCCCTCTTCAAATTCATCCGCTCCGGCGGACCTAGCCAGCTCAAGCGCACCGATAATATAGGCAAGCGTTTATGGCGCGTTATTGCGGAAGTCTTTGGCCATTCCCACTTCAAGGGTAAACCTCTGATTAATGCCGCCCACTGGCTGGTGATGGTGGGCTTCCTCTTCGGCATCCTGGTGTGGTTTGAGGCCTATATCCAAACCTTCGCACCCAATAAGGGCTGGCCGTGGCTCAGCCACTGGCCGGTCTACCACTTCGTTGAGGAAATCTTGGGCATCGCGACGGTCCTAGGCATCGGCTTCCTCATCAGCGTGCGCCTCAAGCTCGGCGATACCGAACGCGGCAGCCGCTTCTTCAATTCCCAAACCGCCTCGGCGCGCTGGGTAGAGTTCATCGTCTTTTCTGAGGGACTCGGCATGATCTTGGTGAAGTCCACCAAGATCGCCACCTACGGCGGCGGCTCCGCCTGGGCGGATTTCTTGAGCGTCCACTTGGCCAAGCTCTTCCCCGAATCCCCGGCCCTAGTGAGCTTTTTCGCCCTGTTCAAGCTGCTATCCGGCATGCTGTTTATCGTCTTCATTTCCCGCAATTTCCAGTGGGGCGTGATGTGGCACCGCTTCACCAGCTTCTTCAATATCTTTTTCCAGCGCAATGCCACCGGTGAGAAGGCCCTGCAGTCTTTACCCACCCCGGACTTGGAAGAAGACATCACCCCGGGTAGCTGGAAAATGCTGCTGGATTCCACCTCGTGTACCGAATGTGGCCGCTGCCAAGAACTATGCCCGGCGTGGAATACCGAAAAGCCGCTGAGCCCCAAAAAGGTCATGATGGACCTGCGTCAGGGCGCACTGGATAACTACAACCCGCATGAGGGCCTGGATGTACTGTCTATGGCCGGGGTCATCGATGACGATGTGCTGTGGTCATGCACCAACTGCGGTGCGTGCGTAGATCAGTGCCCAACCGATATTGAGCACATCGACCACATCGCGGACCTGCGCCGCTTTAAGGTGCTCGCGGAATCGGACTTCCCGTCCGAGCTCACCGGCCTGTTTAAGAATATGGAAAACAAGGGCAATCCGTGGGGCCGGAATAACTCTGAGCGCCGCGCCTGGATCGATGAGGCCCGCGCCGATGGCATCGACGTCCCCATCATTGGTGAAGACGAGGCCGATTTCACCGATATGGAATACCTGCTCTGGGTGGGCTGCGCTGGTGCGTATGATGACGATGGCCGCCGCACCACCCGCGCCGTAGTAGACCTGCTGCATACCGCAGGCGTGAAGTTTGGCGTGCTCTCCACGGGTGAGACCTGTACGGGTGACCCTGCCCGCCGCGCCGGCAACGAGTTCCTTTTCCAGATGATGGCGCAGCAAAACGTAGAGACCCTCAACAACGCCTTCGACGGCGTCCCGGAGGGCCAGCGCAAGATCATCACCACCTGCCCACACTGCTTTAACACCATCCGCAATGAGTACCCAGACTTTGACGGGCACTTCGACGTCTTCCACCACACCCAGCTGCTCAACCGCCTGGTCCGCGAGGGCTTGCTCAAGCCGGTGCCGCGCACACCGGAGAATCGCAAGCCCATTACCTACCACGATCCTTGCTTCCTCGGCCGCCACAATAAGGTCTTCGATCCTCCGCGCGAGCTGCTCGAGGCCACCGGCGTGGAGCTGCGCGAGATGGACAAGAACCGCGATGAAGCCTTCTGCTGTGGCGCCGGCGGCGCCCGCATGTTCATGGAGGAAAAGCTCGGAACCCGCATCAATGATTTCCGCACCGAGCAGGCTTTGGAGACCGGCGCGGAAGAAATCGCCACCGGTTGCCCCTTCTGTAATGTCATGATGACCGGCGGTGTGAAGTCCTTGTCGCAGGATTCCGCCCCCACTACCAAGGTCAATGACGTGGCGGTTATGCTGCGCAATTCCATCTCCCTCGACGAGTCAGGAACCCTCCCTGAGCCCCACCCCAAGGCGTTCCTGTCCACCCCTGTGCGCCACCAAAAGACCGCGGGCACCAACGAAGCCCCGCTTGCCGACGCCCCCACTTCCGACTCTCCTACCGCCCCCGCCCCGTCCGCCTCGGCACCGGCAGCTCCAAGCGCATCCGCGGCACCCGCTGCACCCGCGGCACCGGCTGCGCCTGCGCCAAGCGCACCTTCTTCTCCGTCGGCGGCGACCCCGCCAGCTGCACCGCAGACTCCCCAAGCACCGGCACCTCCCGCAGTACCAAGCGCGCCTACCCCACCGAACACCCCGGCAGCACCTGCGCCAAAAGCACCAGCCGCCCCAACTCCACCAAGCGCTCCAACGCCGCCAAGCGCACCTGCGGCACCGGCCGCACCCGCTGCACCCACGGCACCGGCTGCGCCTGCGCCAAGTGCACCTTCTGCTCCATCGGCACCGACGCCACCACCTGCACCGCAGACTCCCCAAGCACCGGCACCTCCCGCAGCACCAAGCGCGCCTACCCCACCGAGCGCCCCGGCAGCTCCAAGCGCGCCTTCTGCTCCATCGGCACCGACGCCACCTGCGGCCCCGAAGCCTCCACAGGCTGCACCGCCAGCACCACCGGCGGCTCCGGCACCGCCGGCGTCGGAAAGCGTGCCCAAGCCACCTGAATCTGAGTAGGCGCGCAGGGGCATTGGTGCGTACGCTGTAGTCCATGCATTTTAATGCGGGACTCCCCACCGATGCCCTGCTGCTGGCGGCAGGCGCAACCGAAAATACAAATTCCCTCGTCTCTTTCGCCTGGATTATGGCCGCGGCTCTACTCGCGCCGCTGGTCTCTTATATGTTGGGTTACCGCCTGCCGTCGGTGGCCCTCTTGCTGATTTTCGGCATGATTATTGGCCCTTCCGTACTCGACCTCGCGGCCGAGGACGAAGGAATCGAAATGCTCAAGGAACTCGGCGTGGGAGCGTTATTTCTCCTCGCGGGCTTTGAAATTCAAATCTCCACCCTCAAAACCAAAGAAGCCGGAACGGCGCTATCCACCTGGGCAATCTGTGCCCTCGCCTGTGGGATAGGCGCCTACTTCCTGGTAGATAACGTGCCAGGTGCCATCGTCGTCGCCTTGGCGCTTACATCAACGGCGCTGGGCACGCTCACACCGATGCTAAAACAGGACCGCATTCTAGGCACCAAGGTGGGCAATTCGGTGATGATTCATGGTGCCATTGGTGAAGTCGCCCCCATTACCGCAATGGCACTCTTGCTGGGTACTCGTTCCACGCTGACGACGATGATCATTTTGTTGTTCTTCATCATCATCGCCGTTGCCGTCGCCATCATGCCGGCGGCCATCGCCTCGACCATCCCTTGGGTCAAGACCGCCTTTATCTCCGGTGCGGGCTCCACCAATCAGACGATTTTGCGTCTTATCATCCTGATTCTGGCCATCCTCATGGCGGTTACGGCAGTCTTTGAACTCGATATCGTGCTCGGTGCCTTTGCTGCCGGCATCATCTTGAACCGCATCATCCCGGATGAATTCCACCGCCGCCTTGAGCACCGCCTCGATGTGGTGTTTTACTCGATGCTTATCCCGGTCTTCTTTGTGGTCTCTGGCATGAGCATTAGCTGGGATACCATCGCTCATAATCCGTGGAAGGTACTGGGCATTCCAGCTCTCATTTTGGTAACCCGTGGCCTGCCCGTCTTCTTGCGCGAAAATGTTGGGCATACCGGATCTGATATTGAAACCTTCCGCCAGCGCCTCCAAGTAGGTTTGTATTCCGCCACCGGTCTGCCAATCATCGTGGCGGTAACGTCCCTGGCGGTCAATTCCGGAATCATGAAGGCGGAAAATGCCTCGATCTTCGTCTCCGGTGGAGCGCTTACCGTCGCCATCTTCCCGTTCTTGGCCAGCCTGGTGGGCGGAAACGAGCAAGAAAAGAAGGACGAAAAGACCCCTAACGCTGAAACCAAGGACCTATAGGCCGCGTTCGCTGAGAGCACGTCCCTACAAGGGCAGAATTTTCCTAGACTGGAAGATGTGAGTAATAACTTTGGTTCTTCCCCTATCAATCGGACGCTGCGCCTGTCCGATTCCGAGCGCAACGACGCCATCAATGACCTCGCCCGCGCCGTGGGTGAAGGCCGGTTAACCATGGAGGAGTTCGAGGACCGCTCGGACGAGGTCATGCGTGCCCACACCCACCAAGACCTCGTGCCCGTCTTTCAAGACATTCCGGCGCGTGGTTCCCACGAGGTCAAGGTCTATTCCCGCGGTGAGGTCACAAGCGCCCATAATGCAGGCAAGAAACCAAAGTTTGCGACCGCACTTTCCGGCTCTGTGGTGCTTGCGGTAGCAAGCCCTACGCTTATCTTAATGAGCGCTACCATGAGCAACCCATGGCTTCTGCTCGGAGGCGCGGTAACAGCCGCCCTCATTCCAATTTTGTGGATCATGCTCTACGTGGCCAAGGTGGGTCCGTCTTCCTGGCACGCCCCATCCGTGCGTCAGATTGAGCGGCAGCAGTTGCGCGAGATTCGTGCCCTCACGGCACATGAACGCGCGCAGCAAAAAATGATCGAGGAGAAAATGTGGGCCGATCGCCGCATGCAAGCTGGCGAAATTACCGGCCAAGCCATGGAACTGGCCAAGCGGAAGTTCAGCGAGTGGAATAAAAAATAGTCATCGCCGGTGCTGAAGCATTTTGTGTAGCTGTGAATCGTGGCACAATACTTCCATGACTTCTCCCAAACACCGCATCTTTGACCAGTCCGACAAACTCAAGGGCGTCGCGTATGACATCCGCGGCGAGGTCTCTGCGGAAGCGGAACGCATGGAGCTCGATGGCCATACCATCTTGAAACTCAACACCGGTAACCCGGCCGTCTTTGGCTTCGAAGCACCCGATGTCATCATGCGCGACATGATCGCTGCCCTGCCTACTTCCCAGGGCTATTCCACCTCCAAGGGAATCATTCCTGCCCGCCGATCCATCGTTACCCGCTACGAGCTGGAGGACTTCCCGCCCTTCGATATCAACGATGTCTTCTTGGGCAATGGCGTCTCCGAGCTCATCAGCATGACCACCCAAGCGCTGCTCAATAACGGCGATGAGGTTCTCATCCCGGCACCGGATTATCCATTGTGGACCGCAGCTACGTCCCTGGCAGGTGGCACCCCCGTGCACTACCTATGCGATGAGGAGGATGACTGGAATCCATCCATCGAGGACATCGAGTCCAAGATTACGGATAAAACCAAGGCCATCGTGGTCATTAACCCGAATAACCCAACGGGTGCGGTCTACTCGCGCGAAGTGCTGCAGAAGATCGTCAATATCGCCCGCGAGCATAACCTGCTCATCTTGGCCGATGAGATCTATGACCGCATTCTTTATGACGGCGCGCAGCACATCTCCATCGCTTCGCTAGCCCCTGACCTTCTCACCATCACGTTCAATGGCTTATCCAAGGCCTATCGCGTGTGTGGCTACCGTGCCGGCTGGATGGTACTTACCGGCCCTAAGCACCACGCCCGTGGCTTCATCGAAGGCCTTGAGCTTCTGGCCGGAACACGCCTGTGCCCGAACGTACCGGCGCAGCACGCTATCCAGGTGGCGTTGGGTGGCCGGCAGTCCATCTATGAGCTCACTGGTACTGGCGGGCGCCTGCTGCGGCAACGCAATATTGCCTATGAAAAGCTCAACGAGATTCCGGGCGTTTCCGCGGTGAAGCCCATGGGCTCGCTCTACCTCTTCCCGCGTTTGGATCCGAATGTGTATGAAATCCATGATGATGCCAAGCTCATGCTGGATATTTTGAAGGCGGAAAAGATCCTCATGGTGCAAGGAACCGGCTTCAATTGGCCCAACCCGGATCACTTCCGCGTGGTCACGCTGCCGTGGGCATCCCAGATTGAAAACGCCATTGAGCGCCTAGGTAACTTCCTTGTGAGCTACAAACAGTAATTTTCTTCCCGCCAGTTGCTAATGATAGTGATAATCCGTCACAATAAGGTGCATGGGAAGACATTCTGCGGCAATCAAGTCCCAGCCGGCTTCCGCCCTGTGGAGCCGGCTTTTTACTTCGATAGCTCAAAATCATTGGCGGATAGGCCTTCTTGGCGCGCTCGCCGCAGCGCTCATAGCTACCGTTGCTGGCTTGGTAATACTTTGGCCCAACAGCCCTGCCAATGAGCACACGTCCGCGGAATTTCAGCAAACCTATACGCTCAATCACCCACAGGTAGAGGGCACGGTAGATACGGCTGACCATTCGGCTTGTCAATCAGAACAAACGGGACAGGTCTTTGACACTCCTCCCCTTATCCCCGGCACGGAAGAGATATATTGCGATCGCGCACTAGTTAAAATCACCTCTGGCGAAGACGCAGGGCACATGACCCAGCTGGTCACCTATGGCAAAGCTGGCGATCCGCAGTTGGAAACCGGCGACAAGATAGTCTTATCCAAGGCTACTGACCCGTCTGGGGCGGTTACCTATGCTTTTGCGGATTATCAGCGCACCGGCAGCCTAATCTTGTGGGCGGTAATCGTTGCCATCATCGTAATTGTTTTCGGCGCATGGCAGGGGGTACGCGCCATCATCGGCTTGGCGATTAGCCTTGGCGTAGTCTTTGCGTTCCTTTTGCCTGCGCTTATCGAGGCCCATAGTCCCCTCTGGACCGCCCTCGTTTCCTGCGCCGCAATCATCTTGGTCGCCGTACCACTCGTGCACGGGGCAAATTGGAAAGCAGCTTCAGCGGTAGGTGGGTCGCTGCTAGCTCTCATTATCGCGGCATTCCTCGCCTGGGCCACGATCGATACCTCGCAGTTGCAGGGCTACAGCTCCGAAGACAACCTAAAGCTCTTGCTCTATATGCCGGGCGTTTCCATCCTTGGAGTGCTACTGTGCGGTTTCGTTGTCGGCTCCCTTGGCAGCCTTGCCGATGTCGCCGTGGGCCAAGCCTCCACAGTCACCGAGCTCCACGAAGCCGACCCAGACGCGCGCCCAAGAGAACTCTTTCTTTCTGCAATGAAGGTAGGCCGGGATCACATTGCCTCGATGATCTACACACTCATCCTCACCTATACCGGCGCCACGCTTCCGCTCCTTTTACTCATTACCGCAGCGCAGCGCCCCGCCAGCCAGATGCTCACCAGCGATCTCGTCGCCACCGAGTTGCTTCGCTCCGGTGTGGGTGCGATGGCTCTAATCCTCGCAGTGCCGATAACCACACTTATCGCAGCGTTTACGATTCCGCATAGCCGTGTAGCTGCCTAAACATGAACTGGCTTAGGCACAAGCGAGAGGGCCGAGCAATGTTCCTCACTGCTCAGCCCTCCGTATCGCCTTTTGGCATAACCCTAGTTAAAGGGTGCGGCCCAAAGCCTCGACCTTCCAGCCGGCCTGCTGCCAGTCTGCGACAGGCAGCACATTGCGGCCGTCGATAATGTGCTTATTATCCACAAGCTGGCCCGCTTGTTGCGGATTCAATTCCTTGAACTGCTTCCACTCGGTTGCCAGAATCACCAACTCTGCCTCGCGCAGGGCATCGTCAGTGTCCGCGGCGTAATCCAAGGTGGGGAATACCTTCTTGGCATTGTCCATGCCTTCTGGGTCATAGACGGTTACTGCCGCACCAGCCAAAGACAAAGAACCGGCCACGGCAAGGGCGGGCGAATCGCGCACGTCATCGGAATTCGGCTTGAACGCGCACCCCAGCACGGTCACGCGGTGGCCAAGCAGGGACCCATTGAAGGCTTCCTTGGCTAGGTCCACCACACGGTCACGACGGCGCATATTAATGGCGTCCACCTCACGCAGGAAGGTCAGCGCCTGGTCGGCGCCAAGCTCGCCGGCGCGGGCCATGAAGGCACGAATATCCTTGGGCAGGCAACCGCCACCAAAGCCGAGGCCGGCGCCAAGGAACTTGCGGCCGATGCGCTCGTCGAGCCCAATGGCGTCGGCAAGAGCGGTAACGTCCGCGCCTGCAATCTCGCAGATCTCAGAAACGGCGTTGATAAAGGAAATCTTGGTGGCTAGGAACGCGTTAGCGGAGACCTTGACCAGCTCTGCAGTCTGCCAATCTGTCACGATAAACGGGGTGTCTTGCGATAGCGGCTGGGCATAGACCTCGCGCGCTACTTCTTCGGCGCGGCTTTCACCCTCGCGCACGCCGAGAACAATGCGGTCTGGGGTGATGGTGTCCTTGACGGCGTAGCCCTCACGCAGGAACTCCGGGTTCCACGCGATTTCCACGGTGGTGCCTTCTGGCGCAAGCTCATTGGCCAGCTCTTGGAGCTCCGCAGCCGTTCCCACCGGAACGGTGGACTTACCAAAGATGATGTGATCGCCCTTGAGCTTGGGCACCAGATCCGTAATAACGGCCTTAACGTAGGTCATATCCGCCGCGTAGGAACCACGGCGCTGCGGAGTACCGACGCCCAAAAAGTGCAGGTTGCCAAACTCGGCTGCTTCTTCATAGTCCGTGCTGAAGTCAAGGCGGCCGGCTTCGATATTGCGCTCGAGAACCTCTGGCAACCCCGGTTCATAGAATGGAACCTTGCCCGATTTAAGAGCGGAAATCTTATTTTCATCTACGTCCACGCCTAGTACTTCATGGCCGAGCTCGGCCATGCAGGCAGCATGGGTTGCACCCAAATATCCGGTGCCGATTACAGTCATACGCATAAAGCCCCATAGTAGAGGCTCTATGTGAATGCCGGTTTAAGCCTATCGAAAATTCAGGTAAGACTTCGATGGCGTCGGGCCGCGCTGGCCCTGGTACTTCGACCCCAGCGAACCCGTGCCATAAGGGCTTTCAGCTGCAGAAGTCATCTTGAAAATCGCCAGCTGCCCCACCTTCATACCCGGCCACAGGGCAATGGGCAGGTTGGCGGTATTAGAAAGCTCGAGCGTGATGTGGCCGGAAAAACCTGGGTCAATAAAGCCCGCGGTGGAGTGGGTCAACAATCCCAGGCGGCCAAGAGAAGACTTACCCTCCAAGCGGCCAGCCAAGTTCGCAGGCAGCGTGAACTTTTCCAACGTAGCACCGAGCACGAACTCGCCTGGGTGGAGGATGAAGGACTGATCTTCTTCTACCTCCACCAAGGTGGTGAGATCCGGCATTTCCTCTTTGGGGTCAATATGCGTGTACCGCGAGTTATTGAAGACGCGGAAATATTTATCCAAGCGCACGTCTACCGAGGAGGGCTGGATAAGCTCACTGTCGAAGGGCTCGATGCCCAGTTCTTCGGCGTCGATGGCGGAACGGATATCACGATCTGAAAGAAGCACGACCCCAATTCTACTCATGTCTAAGACCAAGGTGTATAGTGGGCCGGAGCGCACAAGTGCGCAGTGCCGACGTAGTTTAATGGTAGAACTGCAGCTTCCCAAGCTGCTAGCGCGGGTTCGATTCCCGTCGTCGGCTCCATGTCATGAGTCGCGACATGTTTGACAGATGAGTCGCGGCATCGTTGACAAACCGGCATCTCAGTTGCTTTTTGTTC
>NZ_JASPII010000008.1:0-133831 GCF_030229635.1 Corynebacterium marquesiae | reverse complement strand
CCGCGCCACAACAGCAGAATCCGGAACCCATTTCGACTCCACACAATCACCTAACCCATGTCAGGTGTTTCCACGACGACTAGAAATCAAGCAGCTAATCCGATGCGCCAGCCGGCAGGCTTTAACCGGAAAGTTGTCTGTGAATCCTCCTGCCGCGAGGGGGATAAGGCCGGAAATCGGACATGGGGTTGCTAGGATCTAGCGCGTGAATAAAGACAGCATCTCGCAGGAACAGTCGCCGGAAGGCGAGGGGGCCCGCCCCGTACAGGGCGAGGCCACCCAGCAAGGCAAAGAGGCGACTAAGAAGAAAGAAATGCCGTGGCTGCTGGAAACCCTTCTGGTCGTGGCTACGGTTCTTGTGATCGTCGGACTTTTCCAGAACTTTATCGGCCGGCAGTATGTGATCCCATCGGGCTCGATGGAGCCGACTCTGCACGGCTGCGAGGGCTGCACAAATGACCGTATCTTTACGGAAAAGATCTCTTACTACGGTGACGGCGAGCCAGAACCAGGCGATGTCGTCGTGTTTAAAGGCACCGAGGACTGGAATTCCAGCTACGTCTCACCGCGCTCGTCCAATCCGTTAATTCACGGTGTACAGGATGCGTTGAGCTTCGTATCCTTGGCACCACCAGACGAAAATACTTTGGTCAAGCGTGTGGTTGCTACCGGCGGACAGACGGTGTCCTGCCAGGAGGGCGATCCTGCTGTCATGGTAGATGGCAAACCCATCGAGCAGGACTACGTGCAAGACCCGCCAACGTATCCGGTAGACGAGTCGACCGGCTCGGAGGCCTGTGGTGGTCCGTACTTTGGTCCCGTCGAAGTACCGGAGGACAACATCTGGGTGATGGGCGATAACCGTACTGCTTCGGCCGATTCGCGCTACCATATGACCGATAAGTTCCACGGCACGGTTCCAGTAGAAAACGTCCGTGGCAAGGTGAAATTCGTATTCTGGCCGTTTACCCGCATTGGTGGGGTCGATGACCCGGACATTCAGGAATAAGCCTTCCTCCCAACGCCTGCGCACCCGGGATTTTCTCCTCCCCGTGGTGGCAGGCTTTGTCCTGCTGGTGCTCCTGCAGGCGCTGGTGGGGCGGATGTATGTCATTCCTTCTGCGTCGATGGAACCGACCCTGCACGGGTGTCCTGGCTGCAAAAACGATCGTATCGCCGTGCAAAAGGTCAGCTATTACTTCACGGACCCAAAGCCCGGGGAGGTGGTGGTCTTTGAAGGGCCCGAGTCGTGGAATAACGAGTTTGAGGTCAATCGTTCGCACAATATTTTCGTGCGCGGAGCCCAAAATGCTCTAGCGGCCGTAGGGCTGCTTCCCAATGGGGAAAATATCCTGGTAAAGCGCGTCATTGCTACCGGCGGGCAGACGGTGAGTTGTCAGGCCGGCGATCCTGCGGTCATGGTGGATGGAAGGCCCATTGACCAATCCTTCGTCCTCGATCCGCCGGAGATTCCCGTAGACGCCAGCGTGGGTTCGCGAGAGTGTGGCGGAGAGTATTTTGGCCCAGTTACTGTCCCCGAAGGAAACCTTTGGGTGATGGGTGATAATCGCACCAACTCCCTCGATTCCCGTGCGCACTTGGGTGACAACTTGCAGGGCACCGTGCCGGTCGACAATGTCCGCGGGCGCGTCGAGGCCATCATTTTGCCGCTTTCGCGTTGGGGCGGGGTGGAACACCCGGAAATCTCGCATGCGGCGGCTTAAACAGCGACGCACCTACGAGGTCGCATTGAACAAGGCCGGTTTAGGCCCGGTAGCCGGCGTAGACGAGGCCGGGCGCGGTGCCTGCTGTGGACCAATCACCATCGCAGCTTGTGTGATGCCCGATCGGCCGATCAAGGAGTTGTCGGAACTTACTGACTCCAAAAGGCTCACCCCCAAACAACGCGAAAAGCTTTTTCCACTCATTAAAGACAAGGCTGTGGGCTGGTCTGTGGTGCATATTGGTGCGGGGGACATCGATAAGCGCGGCATCCAGCACGCCAATATTTCCGGCATGCGCAGGGCAGTTGCGCGCCTGGAGGTACGTCCGGGCTATGTGCTTACCGACGCCCTCTTTATCCCCGGCCTCACCCAACCCCACCTGCCCATTATCGGCGGCGATGCGGCCGCGCGGTGTATCGCCGCGGCGAGTGTGCTGGCCAAAGTCAGCCGCGACCACCTGATGCACGAGCTGGATGCGCGGTACCCCGGCTACGGGTTAGCCAGCCATAAGGGGTACGGAACCAAGGCGCATGAGGCCGCAATTGCGGGGCTTGGAGCGTGCCCGGAGCACCGGATGAGCTATGAGAATGTCCGCCGCGCTCATGCGGATTTTGCCGCGCGTGCCTAGCAAGAAACTAGCACTTCTCGCGCTAAGCTAAAGCGAGCTAACCCACAACCTGGAGGTCCACCGTGAGTGCAGAGGAACTCGATAACTACGAGGCTGAGGTAGAGCTGTCTCTCTACCGCGAGTACCGGGACGTTGTCAGCCAGTTTTCCTATGTCGTTGAAACTGAGCGGCGCTTTTATCTGGCTAATGCGGTAGAGCTTATTCCGCATACCTCTGGGCCTGATGTCTACTACGAGGTACGCATGTCTGATGCTTGGGTATGGGATATGTACCGCTCCGCGCGCTTTGTGCGCTACGTCCGCGTTATTACATACAAGGATGTCAATATCGAGGAGCTGGATAAGCCGGAATTCATGATGCCGGAATAACTTTGTCAAGCCGGCGCACACAGCGCCGTACCCTAGCTGTGGATAACAGCGCTGCAGAGCGTAGTTATCCACAGCTAGGGTCTTTTTGCTTGTGCGTCCCTTGTGTAGGCCCTTTCACCTGCGGTGTCCTGTGCTAGCCAATGAATTTCTCAACGCACAAGGATAAACCGCAATGCACTTTAGTTCAGAACACCGCTTGGCTACGAAGAAGCCTCGTCATAAACAAGTCTTAGGTAAAAGGGGAGAGGCCTTCGCAGCGCGCTATCTGCGCGAACGTGGGGCAGAAATAATCGCTGCCAACGTCTCTTATCGGGTGGGAGAAATCGACCTCATTGCCCGGGAAGCGGACGGAACCATCGTCTTTGTTGAGGTTAAGACCCGCGCCAATTCCCGCTACGGGGTAGCTGAGGCCGTAACTCCGCAGAAGCTCGCGCGACTGCGCAAAGCCGCGGCGCAGTGGCTTGATGGAAAGCCACTGGCTGAGGTGCGATTCGACGTCATTGCCTTGGTTGCGCGCGGGCAGGGGTTTGCGCTGGAACACTTCAAGGGGGTTGAAGATGGCTCTAGGTAATTGTTTGACCATGTCCTTAAACGGAGTCCTAGCTCAGCTGGTTGACGTGGAGGCGAACGTCGGCCACGGGCTGCCAGGGATACACGTTGTAGGCCAGACGGATACCGCAATCTCCGAATCTCGGGATAGGATCAGGACCGCGGCCTTTAATTCCCATCTGCCCTGGCCCAAGACCAAAGTGGTGGTCTCCATGTCCCCGGCGTCGCTTCCCAAATCCGGGTCCCACTTTGACCTACCCATAGCGCTTGCGATCCTCGCGGCACAGGCGGAGGCCGACTTCCCGTCTTATGGCAGTACTCCCTCGCCCGCCCAACGTCTCCAGCGCACCTTGGTCTTAGGCGAGCTCGGTCTCGACGGCTCCGTCCGGCCTGTAGCAGGCATTATCCCCGCTCTTCTGGCCGCACGGGAACAAGGAATTACAACTCTCGTTGTGCCACCTGGCAATGCCGCCGAGGCCACATTGGTGCCGGACATGGACGTACTGGTTGCTGCGTCTTTGAAGGAGGCTTTCGGATGGGCCTGCGGTAACCGTGGGCTGCCGCAGGCGGCGGGCTTTACAGGGTCGCTCAGCCCCGCGCCTGCGGCGGGGTCGCGACTCGACTTTAGCGATATCGCTGGCCAAGCTAATGCCAAATGGGCTGCCGAGGTTGCTGCAGCCGGCGGCCATCACCTGATGATGATTGGGCCGCCTGGGTCGGGAAAGTCCATGATCGCCTCGCGCCTGCCCACCATCCTGCCTACCCTTACTCCAGATCAGCAGGTCGAAACCACCGCAATTCATTCGCTTACCGGAACCCCAGGTGAGATCATCGAGCGCGCCCCGTTCATCGCCCCGCATGCCTCGGTTACTCGGGCGGCATTACTTGGCGGCGGTTCCGGACATCCGCGCCCTGGTGCGGTGAGTTTGGCTCACAATGGTGTGCTCTTTCTCGACGAGGCCAGTGAGGTAGCCGCGCCGGTACTCGATGGTCTGCGTGCACCGCTGGAGGAAGGACACGTGCGGTTGGCGCGCTCGCGCCGCGAGGTTACCTATCCTGCCCGCTTCCAATTGGTCATGGCGGCAAATCCGTGCAGGTGTGCGGCCGAAGATCCATCCAAGTGCAGGTGCAACCCCCATGAACGGATGAACTACCTCTCCAACCTCTCTGGACCGTTGCGAGACCGTCTGGATATGGTGGTCACCTTAAGCGGGCAGGCGGCAACAATTAACGCGGACGGTGAAGAGGAATCCGCAGTCATCGCCGAGCGCGTCGCCACTGCCCGTGAACGTGCCGCTGCGCGCTGGTGGGCGGATGGCATCACCGCGCGCACCAATGGGGAAGTTCCCTCGTCTTATTTGCGCCGAAAGAGGCCCGCTGCGGAGGCTGCGATGGTCATGTTGTCTGCCTACTTGGCTGAAGGCGAAATATCCCAGCGCGGAGTGGACCGCGTATTGAAGCTCTCCTGGACTCTGGCCGATCTAGCAGGAAAGGCACAGCCGGACCTAGACGAAGTGGGGCGCGCGCTCGATCTACGCGGCTCAATTAACGTCGGGAGGCTCGCAGCATGAGCGAACTTGACCTTTCTACTCCGTATGCGACCTGGGTATATCTTAATCGGGTGGTGGAAGGCCCCTCTGCTGCATTGCAGGCCCTGCTCACGCAATACCCAGCTGAGGAAATCGCCCACGGAATCTACAATCGCGCCGACTGGATAGGCCCGCTTTTGGCGCGCACGGCCTCCCGCTATGACTGGTTGCGGCAAGCCGAAGATATGGCGGCAGCCGAAAAAGTCGGGGCCCGGCTCATTACGGCAGAAAGCCCAGAGTGGCCCACAGAGGAGTTTGACTCTGCATTCGGCTTCTATCAGCACAGCGGGCAGGCCCCAGCCACTTTTGATGACCAAGCATTACCACCGCATAGCCTGTGGGTGCGCGGTGCGCCATTGCAGGCAGAGGTTGCTCAAGCTGTGGCCATCGTCGGTACTCGTGCCATTTCCCGCTATGGCTGGCAGGCCACCCAAAACGTCGTGTCCGGATTGGTTCAGCATGAATGGACTCCAATATCAGGCGGCGCGCTGGGAGTGGATACCGTCGCGCACGAAACAGCGTTGCACAACAACGGGCGCACGGTAGCCATAGCAGCGTGTGGCATCGATAGGGATTACCCAGCCCGCAATGCCAACTTATTCGCCAAGATTGCGGACAATGGTTGCATCATCTCTGAATTCGCGCCGGAAACCGCGCCGAAGCGCCACCGGTTCTTAACGCGCAATCGCTTAGTGGCAGCATTGAGCCACGGCACCGTCGTTATGGAGGCGGCATTTCGATCTGGCGCATTGAATACCCTCAACTGGGCAGAAGCGCTTGGGCGAGTTGCGATGGCGGTGCCGGGGCCGATAACTACTAGCGGCTCGTTGGGCTGCCACCAGCGCATTCAAGAAGGCCGTGCGCAGCTGGTTACCAGTGCTGATGAGATTCGCGCTCTAGTAAGTCGCGCCGGGGAAGTAGACCCAGGTGCACAGTACGAAATCAATTTTGCGGCAACCATGACCCAACGCCTCTCCCGCAATGAGTTGCGCGTCTTTGACGCGACGCCACCGTTAGGACAGGAAAAAGCAACGGCAGAAGACATTGCCCGAGAAGCAGGATTCCGTTTACCGCTGACAGTTCACTTACTGCTGGCGCTGGAAAAGATGTGCGTTGTCGTCCGGCATGGCAATACTTGGGCGCGCCGGGAAACGGAATAAATGGCACCTGCGTTTGGCGAGTACACTGCTGTGGCATGAGTGAAGATGGAAAGTCCGCGAAGGCTCCGAAAGTTGAGGGGCAGATGGCTGAGGCCATTGAGGACTTCGCGGATTTCCAACTACATGTCAAAGGCCGCGCAGAAGCGACGGTGCGCGGGTATCGCTCCGACTTGCGCGACCTTGCACGCAGCGTGCCGACCTTCGCGGAGTTTGACCTCAACAGCCTGCGCCAATGGTTGGCCGAGGCTGTTGCGGAAGGAAAATCGCGTTCCACCCTGGCACGGCGCACCGCGGCAGCGAAGGGATTTTCTACTTGGGCAGTGCGCGAAGGGTACCTTAAGCGAGACGTTGCTGCCCGCTTAGTTACTCCCAAAGTGGGGCGTCACCTTCCAACGGTTCTAGCTCCGGAGCAAGCCGGCGAGCTTATGGGCAATGCAGTCTCTGCAGATGAAGTCCACTTCCTTCGCGATAGTGCCATCCTAGAGTTGCTCTACGCCTCCGGTATGCGCGTGGCGGAGTTGGTCCGGCTGGACCTAGGCGATATTGATTTTCAACGCGGTACCTTGCATGTCACCGGTAAGGGCAATAAGCAGCGCGTAGTGCCTTTCGGGCACGCAGCGGAAGACGCTTTAAAGCAGTGGATTGACAAAGGCCGTGGAGAAATCGCCACGGCTGAAACTGAAGCGGTTTTTGTTGGCAGCAGGGGAGGGCGCATCGATCAACGCCAGGTGCGCCGCATTGTAGAAAAGGCCGCCAAAGTCACTGGTACACAGGGGCTTACCCCGCACGGGGTGCGCCACTCTGCCGCAACCCACCTTTTGGAAGGCGGGGCAGATTTGCGCGTAGTGCAAGAACTGCTGGGGCACTCCTCGCTTAATACCACGCAGATTTATACCCACGTATCCGCGCAGCGCTTGCAGCGCGTATACGACCAAGCCCATCCCCGAGCTTAAAGCGGTTTGAGACGAATTACCGGCATATCCAGCAGGGTTAAAGGATCGATGTAGGTATCTTTTGCGATGAGTGCACCCCAGTGCAGTCCGGGATAGCCATCGACCGGATTGCCTAAACGGCCTATCACTTGGCCCTCGCGGACTTCTTGGCTCTGCTTTACGGAGCCGTGCACGGGCTGATACGTCGTTCTCACTCCATCGGCGTGGGCAATGGAGACAACTGGTTTGCCGGCCACCGTGCCCACAAAGGCGACTTCGCCGTCTTCGGCGGCTACTACCGGCGAGCCTGCTGATAGGGCCATGTCGACGCCGCGGTGGCCAGGGCTCCACTTTTGTTCTGGGGCGTCGAATCCACGCAACACCCGCGCCGGGCTAGGTTTGCCGGAAGCAGGGTCGACATAGGCCGTGGCCGGTGGGCAACACAGAATAAGAAGCGAAAGAAGGGTGAGGAAAGTGGTGGGGAGGAAGGTGGGACGTCGGCAAGCAGGAAATGCGGAGGGGGAAAGGAACTGATTCATGGGCACAGTGTCCGCCGGAAAGAAGCGTTTTGGGAGTCCGTTCTCCTTTAGCTGTGGACAACTTGGGTTGCATGATGTGATTGAGCCGGTTGTGACGATTGATGCAAAGTGGCTGCGGCGAAGTTGTGGATAAGCTGTCTTCGGTTTGGAAAAACCAGCGTAAGGGGATTATTCTTTGGGGCAGCAGTGTGTCCACCTCGTGGAGGCATTGACTACGCGCGGCGAAGTTGTCGCTTCCTGCTGGAAGGAAGAGACAGCCTGACGGCTGACGTGGTCCTTGGAAACAAGGTGTCAGCAGGGCCTTCGTTGCTAGGGTGCGGAATAAAACACCGCACAATTGGAAAACCGAAAGACAAGATAAAAGAAAGCGAGCGAATCATGGCAGTTGTAACCATGCGCGAGCTCCTCGACGCTGGTGTGCACTTTGGCCACCAGACCCGTCGCTGGAATCCGAAGATGCGTCGTTTCATCTTCACTGACCGTAACGGCATCTACATCATCGACCTGCAGCAGACGCTGACCTACATTGACGAGGCTTACGAGTTCGTCAAGGAAACCGTTGCACACGGCGGCACCATCCTGTTCGTTGGCACCAAGAAGCAGGCTCAGGAAGCAGTTGCTGAGGAAGCAACCCGCGTCGGTATGCCTTACGTCAACCACCGCTGGTTGGGCGGCATGCTCACCAACTTCCAGACCGTTTCCAAGCGTCTGAAGCGCATGAAGGAGCTTCAGGCAATGGATGAGCGTGAGGACGGCTACAAGGGCCGCACCAAGAAGGAAGTTCTCATGCTCAACCGTGAGCGCGCTAAGCTCGAGCGCGTTCTGGGTGGCATCTCCGATATGGCAAAGACCCCGTCCGCGCTGTGGATTGTTGATACCAACAAGGAGCACATTGCGGTTAAGGAAGCTCGCAAGCTGAATATTCCGGTAGTCGCCATCTTGGACACCAACTGTGATCCGGATGAAGTTGACTTCCCGATCCCAGGCAACGACGACGCCATCCGCTCTACCAAGCTGCTTTCCGGCATCGTTGCTTCCGCTGTAGAGGAAGGCAAGAAGGCGCGCGAGGAGCGTCAGCTGGCTGCAGCTAAGGAAGCTGCCGGCGACTCCGCTGAGAAGGAAAAGCGCGATGCTGAGGCGGCTGCCGCAGCTTCCGACCCGGCTTCCGCGGAAAAGTCTGAGGAAGCATCCGCAGACAAGGCCGAGAAGTAGTCTTAACTTCTCGCTAGGAATTTTCCTCACCCGCGTTTAACTGAATACCCCACGCACTTTTGGTGTGGGGCAGCAAGGGAGTAATTCCTGCCCAAGGCTGTTTACCAACCCCCGCCACCGTGCTGTAACGGCGGCGGGGGTTGGTTTTATCTATGCTGGGTTCTGCTGAAACCAGCTCCACTTTCATACATAGGTGGGAAGGGGTGGTTTCTGCCACCCTAAAGCGGCGCGATTTCACCGCGTCGACTACGCTGTTTGAACGAACACTGTTTGATTTTCAAGGAGGATCGCCCCAACTATGGCGAACTACACTGCTGCAGACGTCAAGGCACTGCGCGAAGCTACCGGCTCCGGCATGCTCGATTGCAAGAAGGCTCTGGAAGAGTCCAACGGCGACTACGATAAGGCCGTTGAGTACCTGCGCATCAAGGGCGCTAAGAACGTCTCCAAGCGCGCTGACCGTGAGGCTACCGAGGGCCTCATCGCCGTTTCTGGCAACACCATGGTCGAGATCAACTGTGAGACCGACTTCGTTGCTAAGAACGAGGCTTTCAAGACCTTCGCAGCCAAGATTGCTGACGCTGCTGCTGAGGCCAAGGCAAACTCCGCTGACGAGCTCAACAACATTGAGATCGACGGCAAGAAGGTCTCCGAGGTCGTGGACGAGGAGTCCGCAAAGACCGGTGAGAAGCTGCAGGCACGCCGTGCCGTTACCGTAGAGGGCGACAACGTTGCCGTTTACCTGCACCAGCGTTCTGCTGATCTGCCGCCAGCAGTGGGCGTGTTGGTTTCCTACGAGGGCAGCGAGGAAGGCGCTCACGCTGCAGCCCTGCAGATTGCTGCCATGAACGCTGAGTACCTCACCCGCGAGGACGTTCCTGCAGAGGTCGTTGAAAAGGAGCGCGAGATCGCTGAGGCCACCACTCGTGAGGAGGGCAAGCCAGAGGCAGCCCTGCCGAAGATCGTGGAAGGCCGCCTGAACGGCTTCTTCAAGTCCATCGTTCTGCTGGAGCAGGCTTCCCTGTCTGATAACAAGAAGACCGTAAAGCAGGTTGCTGAAGAAGCTGGCACCACCATCACCGGCTTCGTTCGCTACGAGGTTGGCGCTTAAGCCCACCCCTGTTTTAACGACTAGCCCACGAAGGACTATCCTTCGTGGGCTTTGTCGTGCGCTCACCGTGCCGACTAGTGCGGATTGTCTATTCGCAGGAGAGGGACCGGCACGTAGCAATTGCCTACTGGCCTGCACCGGCGGGCGGTGTGAGGAAGCGAAAGATATATGGGTAAGATAGGGCGGAGATTGAAACTGCCCCGCGTTAAGGAGACGAAGTAGGCGTGACTGCTGCAGAAATTAAGCGAACCGGATACAAGCGAGTAATGCTGAAGCTGGGCGGTGAGATGTTCGGCGGCGGCAAGGTCGGCATCGACCCAGATGTGGTTGAAAACGTAGCCCGCCAAATCGCCGAGGTTTCCCGCCAGGGAATCGAGATTGCAGTGGTTATCGGTGGCGGAAACTTCTTCCGCGGCGCCGAGCTTTCCCAGCGCGGCATGGATCGTGCTCGCTCGGACTACATGGGCATGCTGGGCACGGTAATGAATTCCCTCGCACTGCAGGACTTCCTCAAGCAGCAAGGCGTGGACTGCCGCGTGCAGACCTCCATCAACATGGCGCAGATTGCCGAGCCGTACCTGCCGCTGCGCGCTGACCGCCACCTGGAAAAGGGCCGTGTGGTTATCTTTGGCGCCGGCATGGGCATGCCGTACTTCTCCACAGATACCACTGCCGCGCAGCGCGCCCTGGAAATTGGTGCCGAGGTTCTTTTCTTGGCCAAGGCAGTCGACGGTGTCTACTCCGATGACCCACGCACCAACCCGGATGCGGAACTGTACTCTGAAATCACTCCGCGTGAGGTCATTGAAAAGGGCCTTAAGGTTGCGGATGCCACGGCCTTTAGCCTGTGCATGGACAATGATATGCCAATTTTGGTCTTCAACCTGCTGGAAGAAGGTAATATCGCCCGCGCCGCCGGCGGTGAAGTTATCGGCACGCTGGTGCAGTCCTAATACTGTAAGGGCTGCGAACCTGCTACCTTTTTATACAGCCACCCCTATTCGTTTAAGGATGATTTAACCTCATGATCGATGAGATTCAGCTCGAAGCAGAAGAGCACATGACCGCTTCCGTCGAGCACACCCGCGAGCAGCTGGTGACCATTCGTACCGGCCGCGCGAATCCCACTATGTTCAACGGCTTGGTAGCCGAATACTACGGTGTACCTACCCCGATTACCCAGATGGCTACCATTTCCGTACCGGAGCCGCGCATGCTGCTCATCAAGCCTTATGAGCAGTCCATGATTCATGAGATTGAAAACTCCATCCGCAACTCGGATTTGGGCGTGAATCCCACCAACGATGGTCAGGTTCTGCGCGTGACCGTTCCACAGCTGACGGAGGAGCGTCGTAAGGAAATGGTGAAGCTGGCCAAGAGCAAGGGCGAGGACGGCAAGATTGCTATCCGTAATATTCGCCGCAAGGCCATGGAGCAGTTGAAGAAGCTGCAGAAGGACGGCGACGCCGGCGAGGACGAGGTCATCGCAGCGGAAAAGGAAATGGAAAAGATTACTTCCGGTTACATCGAGCAGGTGGACAAGCTGGTAGAAAATAAGGAAAACGAGCTGATGGAGGTCTAAGACCTCCCGTCATTGCCGCCGTGCCCGTCCCCGGCCGGCGGCGCTTTTTCTGTTCCGCAGCCTACAGCTCCGAAGTGTGGAGTAGGAGAGATCGAGCAGTGGAAAGTTAGCGAGGGGGCGCGAAAAAGCAGCGAAAGGAGCCGGTCATGGTGAGTGACGCCATTAACCGCCGATTGCCTCTGCCGAAGAATAGCGCAGGCCGCGATTTGCCGGCCGCTATCGGCGTCGGCGTAGGCCTCGGCGCACTTGTCGTGCTCGCCGTATGGGCCGGCCCACTCGCGTGGTACGCGTTTGTGGCCCTTGCAGTTGGCGTTGCTATGTGGGAGGTGCTCAGCCGCCTGCGGGAGCATTCCTACTATATTCCGCGCACGTTGCTCATTATTTTGGGCCAAGCTATGGTGTGGGTTTCGTGGCCACTGGGCGCGCCCGGCCTTGTCGCGGTCTATGTCACCGCTGTGCTGGCGCTTATGTTTGGTCGCCTCTTCCATAATGGTCGCCATCGCCCACCAATTAACTACCTGCGGGATATGTCCGTCGGCATTTTTGTGCTGACATGGATTCCGCTTTTTGCCACCTTCGCAGCAATGCTGTCGCTGGTGTCGACCCCATTTGCCAGTGGCGCCGCCTCCATCGTGGTCTTTATGTTGTGCGTGGTGGCCTCCGATACTGGTGGCTATATCGCTGGCGTGATGTTTGGCTCGCATCCCATGGCCCCTGCAGTAAGCCCAAAGAAATCGTGGGAGGGCTTTGCCGGGTCCATCCTCTTTGGCGTGGTCACCGGCGCACTTACCGTTAAGTTCCTGCTCCATCACGATGCCTGGGTGGGCGGTCTGATGGGGCTTGGCCTTGTCATTTGCGCCACCTTGGGCGACTTAGTGGAATCACAGTTTAAGCGTGAGCTCGGAATCAAGGATATGTCGGCCCTGCTGCCCGGCCATGGGGGCCTGATGGACCGCCTAGATGGCATGCTGCCTTCCGCCATGGTCACCTGGGTGGCCATTAGCTTCCTGGCAACGTTCACGCCATAGAAGCAGCGGGTACGCAAAAGCCGCCTCTCCCCAATAGTCCGTCTCCTAAGAAGGCAGGACAGGGGGAGAGGCGGCTTTTTAAGACCTATACCTGCTGAGCCTGCTTGCGCAGTTGGCGGCGCAACTCAAACATGCGCCAGCCACCCACTAGCGCCATGATGAGTGCTCCGCCAATGGCGAAGATGAGGAAAGCGATTCCAGCAGGGAACTCACCGGACCAGCCTAGGAAATTCATGGGGACCGCGTGCTGGTTTTGCATGATGAAAACAATGAGAACAATCAGTAGCAGGAAACCTACGATGAGCGCGATCCACGTGCTGGCTGCGAAAGATCCCTTCGCCTTGCCGGAAGGCTGGGTGGAGTGAGAAGTAGAGTCAGAGACCGTCGGCTCTAGGCTAGAACCGGTCTCCGGTGCAGAAGCGTTCATCTCCGTCGAGGAGAGGTCTGCGTCGGAAGAAGAAAAGTCATCTGCGGGGTAATTCGGATTTGTCATGCATCCATTATTTCTTTAAACCTGTCGATTATGCCACTTGGCACGGCTTTCAATTGGAAAAACCCACGCAGACCGTGGAAAGATGGGCAACACTATGGCTCAACCAGTGAAACTTAACTTCTCCGCCCCGCGCCGCGGACTTCCCCCTAAGCACTTCGCCGACCTGACCGAAACCGAGCGCATTGATAAGCTCGCAGAAATTGCCCTGCCTAAATTTCGTGCAAAGCAGCTGGCTAAGCACTATTACGAGCACTTTACCGACAATGTGGAGGATATGACCGATATCCCCGCCGGCAAGCGCGAAGCAGTTAAGGAAGCCTTCTTCCCTGAGCTCATGAAGCCTATCCGGACTACTTCCACGGATGACGGCGAGACCACTAAGTCCCTGTGGCGTTTGCATGATGGCACGCTGCTGGAGTCGGTTCTGATGCGCTACCCTGGACGCGCTACGTTGTGTATTTCTTCCCAGGCCGGCTGCGGTATGGCCTGCCCGTTCTGCGCTACCGGCCAGGGCGGTCTGGACCGTAACTTGTCTACGGGCGAGATCGTTGAGCAGTTCCGCCATGCTGCCGCCGCAATGGCGGCAGAAGGCGGCCGCCTGTCCAACGTGGTCTTCATGGGCATGGGTGAGCCACTGGCCAACTACAAGCGCGTGGTGCAGGCCGTGCGGCAGATTACTGGCCAGGATGGTGCCGGCTTTGGTCTTTCTCAGCGCAACGTGACTGTGTCCACCGTGGGCTTGGCTCCGGCAATCCGTAAGCTGGCGGACGAGGATTTGGCCTGCACGCTCGCCGTTTCCTTGCACACTCCGGATGATGAGCTGCGCGATGGCCTTGTGCCGGTCAATAACCGTTGGTCCGTCGATGAGGTGCTCGATGCTGCGCGTTATTACGCGGATAAGTCTGCTCGCCGCGTGTCTATTGAGTATGCCCTGATTCGCGATAAGAATGACCAAGATTTCCGCGCGGATATGCTGGGCCGCAAGCTGCATCAGAAGCTGGGCTCCAAGGTTCACGTCAATGTCATTCCGCTCAATCCCACGCCGGGCTCGGAGTGGGATGCGGCCCCGCAGGACCGCCAAGACGAGTTCGTGCGCCGCGTACAGGCCCAAGGCGTTCCTTGCACGGTGCGCGATACCAAGGGCGATGAGATTGCGGCAGCTTGTGGTCAGCTCGCAGCGGATGAACGAGAAGATAAGTCCGCCTAACTGATAAGATTGGCGGATATGATTACTCCGAATTATCCGCCGCTTGCAGATGACCCCACCTCGCAGGCCTTGGCCGTGCGCGGTCTGAATAAATCTTTCGCTGGACGCCCCGCGGTGTCGAATTTGAGCCTCGACATCCCGCGGGGCTCTATTTATGGCATCGTCGGACCGAATGGCGCTGGCAAGACGACCATGCTCACCATGGCTTGCGGCTTACTGCGGCCAGATAGTGGCGAGGCCTTTATCGCCGGGCACAATACCTGGCAGGACCCGCTCGCAGCGAAGGCGGCAATGGGCCTTCTTATCGATGGTGCTCCAGTTTTCGACCGCTTGTCAGGACCGGAATTCCTTTTCTATCTCGGGGCATTGCGCCGTATGAATCAAACGGAGGCGGAACACCGCAGCGCGCAACTCTTGGATGCCTTGCAGCTTGCCGACGCCGCCGATAAGCCCATCGCAGACTACTCCGCTGGCATGACCAAAAAGATCCTCCTAGCTGGTGCACTATTGCACAACCCAGAAGTTGTGATTCTTGATGAGCCTTTGGAGGCCGTGGATCCTGTATCAGGCAAACTCATTCAGGAACTACTGCGTGCCTACGTTGACCGCGGTGGCACGGTTATCTTGTCCTCCCATGTCATGCAATTGGTGGAGGGGCTGTGCGACCACGTAGCCATTATTGCCGGTGGCCAAGTGCTATCTGCTGGACACGTAGAGGAGGTGCGCCAAGAAGGCAGCCTCACGGATGCCTTTATCCACTTCGCCGGCGGCAGTGAATTTGATGCCGGCTCCTTTGATTGGCTGCGGCGCGATAGCGACGAGCCGCAACGTAGGGGAGGGGAGTTTTAGTCCTTATGACCTCTACGCTGCTAAAACTTCATCGCACATTGTGGGTGCGGAACCTAAAGTCCAATGCCTCAGCGGTCTTGATTCCAATCTGCCTGTTGCTCTACGGACTCATCGGCATGGCCTCGCTCGCTGTATTGGCGGCGGCAGATATCTCCAGTGATTCTGGTACCGGAAACTTCCATGCACTTACTGCCGCCCCTGCAATAGGCACCCTCGCTTTTCTGGTCATCACGCTCATCATGCCCAGCGGGGAAAACCAGCTATCTGCGCGCGAGCTTTCCGCGTTGCCGTTGCGCCTGAAAGACATTACCCCAGCACTTGCAATAGCTTCGGTACTCAACTTGCGCGCACCGGTGCCGGTTCTGCTGACCATTGCGTACACAGTCATTGCAAGTGTGACTTTAGCCGCCAACGCACAAGCTCTGCTTATCTTGCCCTTTGTCCTAGGAATGATCTTTGCGTTAGTGCTGACGTTGGTTCTCGCGGACCTTGCGGTTTATGTTGGCGCCACCGCCGCGGAGCTAAGCTCTACTACGCTGAAAGTGCTAGGTTCAGTGGCGGTAGTCTTGCTTATTTTTGGCTCGAACCGTCTTTCTTCCCTTATGGATTCTGATTTCCCACTGGGTACAGTGGGAGGGGTTCTTGCGTGGACCCCTTTAGGTGCGCCAGTGGGATGGGCGCTATCTCTTTGCCAAGGCGAGCTGGTAGCAGCCATCGCGCAGTTTCTTATAGCCGTGGTCTCGCTATGTGTGGCCGCATGGGCCTGGCAGCGCTTACTGCGCTTGCAGTACGAACGCCGCACCCTTGCGGCTGGCGAGCATAAGCGCAGCGGGAAGGCCAAGGGGATCAGCCGGTTTTCATTGGGATCATTTTCCTACCGCAGTCCGGAGGCGATGGAATTTACGCGCTCTTTTCGTTATATCTTCCGCGATTCGCGTCTTATCGGCAGCATCATCATGCAACCGATCCTTGCGCTTATTTTCATCTTTCAGGGGATCAACTCTGATTCCGAGCTGCCCACAATAGGCATACTATTTTTGGGTCTCTTCGGTGGATTGCTGGCTACCAACGATTTCGGCTATGACGGGCCTAGTCTCTGGGTGAAGCTGGCTGCTCCGGTCCGCCCCCGTACGCTGCTCTATGCGCGTCACTGGGCTCACTTGGTGCTTTCGGTAATCGTATTCGTGATATTGGCTATAGTCCTCTATATATTAAGCGCAGACAAGCTGCAGTCTGTGTGCTTTATCGCTGCGGCTACGGGCATATTCATTTCTTCTGCAGGGCTATCTCTTCTTCTCACTACCTTTAATCCCTTTGCTACCGCGCGGCCCGGCGGGAATATGTGGGCGGATAAATCCGGTTACTCGGCCAGCGCGTTCGTAAGCGCCATTTTGAGCTTGTTCATAGGCTGGACCCCGATTATTCCCGGTGTTATCCCAATGGCCCTCGGGTACGGTTCAAATTCCGTATTGCTCGCGTTGGGGTTTGTCTTAGTAATCGCGGTCCCCGTCGTCTGCTATATCGTTGCCTTGCAGGTAAGCGGTAAACGTGTGGATGAAACGCTGCCTGAAATCTACTCCAAGGTCAGGCACTGGGTATCTTAACCCGCGAGTGTAGTTCTAATGTTTTCTTGGCTTTGTTGCTTGGCCAAGCAATTCAGTCGCGCGCACAGTAGCACCCTCACCGTAGTTGCTGGAGTGCGTGCCGGCTGTGGAGTATGGGGAGATTGCTTGCGCCGCGGGGCGTCGCCAAGCGCAAGTGCTCGGCTAGGTAATAAAGAAACCGCCGGCCTTCGCGGGGAAGGGCGGCGGTAGCTAAAGCGTACTAAAAGCTTAGAGCGCGTGCTTGCCGGAGGTAACCGGGGTGGCGTTGTTAGTGCCTGGCTCAACGCGCAGGTGAGAAACGCGGGAAGGCTCAATGTTGAGGGCGCGCAGCTGGGAATCGGTCAGCTCGGCGTATACGCCGGTGTTGGTCTTCTGGTCGTAGACCCAGTCCGGCTCCTGGTGGCCCACCGGCTGGTTGCGGGCGGTTACGGTGCGAACCTGGTGCAACTTAGGCTGGAAGGCGTGGATGAGCAGACCAACGGCGATCAAGATAGCCAAGGCAATGAGCCAGATGGTCTCAACGTGGCCGTGGTGGTTACCAAAGTTGTAGGCAAGTAGGAACAGGACAGAAATCCAACCGGCGATCTGTACGCCAGAGCGGCTGATGCGGGACCAACCGAATCCTGCGGATGGAACGTCCTCAGTAGAAACACCGTCAAATACCTGCGGTACCGGCTTGTGGGAAGACACTTGCTCTCCTTCGCTTCTGCGTGTGTCCGTCTGTGCGATGGGCATGCGGGCACACCAATGCCATTTGTCTGCTACACATTCTAAAACATCGCACCTTAGATGGCGATTAAACACCCCCGTCGCAGTGCGACGTACCTGCCGCGACCGCCCAATGGTGGTGGGCGCTAGGGTGGAAGCGTGACTACTCAGCGAATACTCATTCTTGGTTCCACCGGTTCAATCGGCACGCAGGCTCTGGAAGTCATTGCGGATAATCCCGATAAATTCGACGTCGTGGGAATCGCTGCGGGTGGCTCCAATCCGCAGCTCATCATCGAACAAGCCCGTAGCCTCAACCTTTCGTTTGACCACGTTGCCGTGGCCAACGAGGGCGCCGCGGCCGAGGTGTCGGCTGCTTTAGGTGGTTCGGTTTTGCGTGGCGCCGACGCTGCAGAGCATCTAGTGCGCTCGACCCCGGCCGATACGGTACTCAATGCCTTGGTGGGTTCTTTGGGGCTCAAGGCCACCTTGGCAACCTTGGAGATGGGCGAGTACCTAGCCTTGGCCAATAAGGAATCCCTCGTCGCGGGCGGCACGCTGGTTACGCAGAAGGCGCGCCCTGGCCAGATTATCCCTGTTGACTCGGAACATTCCGCCATGGCGCAGTGCCTGCGTGCCGGCGAGGAGGGGGAGCTGGATAAGCTAGTCCTTACCGCCTCTGGTGGCCCCTTCCGCGGTTGGTCGCGCGAAGAGATGTGGGATGTGACCCCTGAGCAGGCAGCGCAGCACCCTACGTGGTCCATGGGGCAGATGAATACCCTTAACTCTGCCACCCTCATTAACAAGGGCTTGGAGCTTATTGAAGCAACGCTGCTCTTCGACATCGCCCCGGAGCGCATCGACGTCACCGTGCACCCGCAGTCCATCATTCACTCCATGGCCACCTTCAAGGACGGCTGCACGATTGCTCAGGTCTCGCCGCCGTCGATGAAGCTGCCCATTTCGCTAGCGCTGAATTGGCCGCACCGCGTACCAGGTGCCCAGCCGGCCTTGGACTTTGCGCAGACGCATGATTGGCGTTTTGAGCCGCTTGATGATGCCGCCTTTCCCGCCGTTAACCTCGCCCGCCGGGCCGCGGCTGAGGGAACAGGGGTCATCTACAACGCCGCCAATGAGGAGGCAGCGGCCGCGTTCTTGTCCGGGCGCATCCATTTCCCGGAGATCGTGGACGTCGTGGGCAGGATCCTTGATTCCGCATCCGAGTTTGCTGGTGTAGTCTCTAGCCTCGATGAAATCCTCGCGGTGGAAGGCGAGGCGCGCAGGCGCGCGAATGCGCTGATTGATTCGCTGGCTGACTAGAAAGCTTTCACACCATGGCAAACTTGCTGGGCATTGTGTTTTTCGCCCTCGGCATCGGGCTTACCGTAGCGCTGCACGAAGCAGGCCATATGCTCACCGCGCGTGCCTTTGGCATGCGCGTGCGCCGCTATTTTATTGGCTTTGGGCCGCGCCTTTTTTCCTTCCGGAAGGGCCACACCGAATATGGACTTGCGGCCTTCCCAGTAGGCGGGTTTTGCGATATCGCTGGCATGACCGCGCAGGATGAATTCCTCACCGAGGAAGAAGAGCCCCATGCGATGTATAAAAAGCCGTGGTGGCAGCGCATAATCGTGATGGCCGGCGGCATCGCTGTCAACCTGATTTTGGGCTTTGTCATCCTCTATTTTGTGGCGATGACGGCTGGCCTGCCCAATCCGGATGCTGATGTGCGCCCGCGTGTGGGCGAGGTGACTTGCTCGGCCAATCAGAAGCCGAACCAAGAGCTAGAAACGTGCACGGGTAAAGGCCCTGCTGGAAGGGCCGGCGTGCAGGAGGGCGATATTATTGTGGCCCTCGATGGTCAGAAGCTGGATTCTTTTACCCAGCTGCGCGATGAGGTAATGCAGCGCCCTGGCGAGACCATCACGCTGACGGTTGAGCGCGGTGGGGAAGACAGGGACTTCACAGTCCACCTCGATACGGTCAAGCGGTTGAACCAAGACGGCGAGCTAGTGGATGCTGGCTCAATCGGGCTGAGCAATCAACTTATCGATGTCGTCGAAAAGCACGACGCCGTCGACGCGCTACCGGCAACCTGGCGCTTTAGCACCTATTCGCTGGGCGCAACGGTCGATGGTCTCAAGCAATTCCCCGGCAAAATTCCGGGTGTGGTGGCCTCCATCTTCGGCCACGAACGCGAGGCCGATGGCCCGATGTCCGTCGTCGGCGCATCCCGCGTGGGCGGCGAATTGGCGGAGCGCTCCCTGTGGTCGATGTTCTTTATGATGCTGGCCACGCTGAACTTCTTCCTCGCACTCTTTAACCTGATTCCGCTGCCGCCTTTCGACGGCGGACATATCGCAGTCATCATCTATGAAAAGCTGCGCGATGGCATCCGCAAGCTGGCAGGTAAGCCCGCTCTGGGCCCAGCCGATTACACCAAGCTGATGCCGGTGACCTATGTAATGGCCGGCCTGCTGATGGGCGTTGGTGTCATCGTCATCGTCGCCGATGTGGTCAACCCCATACAGCTATTTGGCTAGCCGCCGCAGCCCTCGCTGCACGCACTTCAGGCATAAAGCAAGCAGTGCTAGAGTGGGGGCGTTAATCACCCACCGTATGTACTTACTGTGCTTCAACAAGGAGAATTCATGTCGACCCCCATCGGTCTAGGAATCCCAGACGGCCCACCACCAGTCCTGCACCCACGCCGCAAGACTCGTCAGCTGCAGGTGGGCCCGGTCGGTGTCGGCTCTGACTCACCAATTTCGGTGCAGTCGATGACCAATACGAAGACGCACGACATCAATGGCACACTGCAGCAGATCGCTCAGCTAACCGCTTCCGGCTGCGATATCGTGCGCGTGGCTTGCCCTAAGCCTGTCGATGCGGAAGCGCTTCCGGCCATTGCCAAGAAATCTCCCATCCCGGTGATTGCGGATATCCACTTCCAGCCTAAGTACATCTTCCAGGCCATCGATGCTGGTTGCGCCGCCATCCGCGTGAACCCGGGCAATATCCGCGAGTTTGATGGCCGCGTGAAGGAAGTTGCTAAGGCAGCCGGCGATGCCGGCATTCCAATTCGCATCGGCGTGAATGGTGGCTCCTTGGATAAGCGCTTGCTGGAAAAGTATGGCAAGGCCACCCCGGAGGCACTCGTCGAGTCCGCTATTTGGGAGGCTGGCCTGTTTGAGGAGCACGGTTATGGCGATATCGCTATTTCCGTTAAGCACTCCGATCCGGTTCTGATGGTGGAGGCCTACCGCCAGCTGGCGGAAAAGACTGATTACCCGCTGCACCTCGGCGTGACCGAGGCCGGTCCGAAGTTCATGGGCACCATCAAGTCTTCGGTTGCCTTTGGTGCACTGTTGGCAGAAGGCATTGGCGATACCATTCGCGTGTCCCTGTCCGCTCCGCCGGTAGAGGAAATCAAGGTGGGCGACCAGATTCTGCAGTCGCTCAACCTGCGCCCGCGCAAACTGGAAATCGTTTCCTGCCCGTCCTGTGGCCGCGCCCAGGTGGACGTTTACAAGCTGGCGGAGGAAGTTACCGCCGGCTTGGAGGGCATGGAGTTCCCGCTGCGCGTTGCCGTGATGGGTTGCGTTGTCAATGGCCCAGGCGAGGCCCGCGATGCCGACCTCGGCGTTGCCTCCGGCAATGGCAAGGGCCAGATCTTTGTTAAGGGCGAGGTCGTTCGCACCGTGCCGGAGGACAAGATTGTGGAAACCCTCATTGAAGAGGCCATGCGCATTGCCGATGAGCAGGGTATGGAAGCCGTGGAAGGCGCCAAGGCTGAGGTTCGCGTAACCCAGTAATTTACCCACTTTGAGCAGACTGCCCCGCACTTCGGTGTGGGGCAGTCTTTTTTGGCGCTTGCGCTGCTAGAGTGCCAAGACATGAAGAAGTTGGTCGCGCTGGTTGCAACTATCACGCTCGCCTCCACCAGCGTGGTTGCCTGTACACCGAAGCCGGTTTCTGCGGAACCGGTCGCGGAAGAATTCCTCCAGGGGATGGAATCCCGCAATAATGACGGCTTAGCCGCGCTTACCGACGCCCCCTCCGACGCCACCTCCGCCCTCGATGCCACCTACTCCGGCCTGCAGGCCGAGGGGCTCGACATTGAGCTTGAAGGCGTGGACCAAGATGAGAACCTCGCCACGGCGAACTACAAGGTCACCTGGGATCTGCCCAAGGATCGTACCTTGAGCTATGACACGCAGATGACGCTGACGAAGACTGAGGATGAGTGGACGGTGCGGTGGAAGCCAAGCCTTATCCACCCCGACCTGGGAGCAAACCAGCACTTGGAGCTGCGCGCGTTGGAAGCAAAGCGTGCCAGCGTGGTTTCTTCCAATGGGGTGGAATTGATGAGCCCGGGGCTGAACTACCGGCTGGTGGTAGATACCAGCTCGCTCGATGATGTGCGGCCCACCGCCTCAAAGATCAGCGGCGCGTTGGCAGCCGCCCATAGCCAGGATGATTCAATTGCAGAGATTGATGCCAAGGATTTGGCCAAGAAATTGGAGGATGCAGACGGTTCTTACTCCGTAACTATGTTCACGGAGGACCAAGCCAAGGCGGTGCGCCCGAAGGTGGAGGGCATGGACGGCGTGCGCCTTAATGAGGAACCAGCCTTGGTTACCCGCGACCGCGGGTTAGCCCCCGATCTTATGTCGCGCGTGCGCTCTGCGGTCCAAGACGAGGTCGATGGTCAAACTGGCTGGTCCATCTCCGTGGTTAATGAGAATGGTGCGGCGCTTTCGGACGTCGAGAAGCATGCGCCTAATGCTGCGCCGTCGATTAAGGTGGGCCTTGATTACGACGTGCAGCGAGCCGCACAAGAAGCGGTAAACGAGCGCTCGGATTCGCAAGCTATGCTCGTAGCCATCCGGCCTTCTAATGGCGATATTTTGGCCGTCGCCCAAACCGAGAAAGCCGATGAAGACGGTGACGTAGCCCTCCAAGGCCAGTACCCACCCGGCTCAGTGTTCAAGATTCTCACTGCCGCGGCTGGTGTAGAAAAGCAGGGCCTTAATACCGACTCCATCGTGCCGTGCCCGGGCACCATGGATATCTTTGGCCGCGTGGTGACCAACTATAATGCCTTCGCCCTAGGCAGCGTTCCGCTTAGCCAAGCCTTCGCGCAGTCCTGCAACACCACCTTTGCGGATATTTCTACTAAGCTCAAGCCCGGTGAATTGAAGGACATGGGAAAGAAGTTCGGCTTCGGCGTGGAATACGATATTCCGGGCCTGACTACCATTACTGGTTCCATCCCGGAGGGAAAAGAACCACTAGAGCGCACGGAAGCCGGCTATGGACAGGGCTATGACTTGGCGAGCCCTTTCGGCATGGCACTTGTTTCTGCAACGGTTGCTAACGGCAAGACGCCTATACCGACGCTTATCGAGGGACACAAAACCACAGCTTCCGATAAGCCGCAGCGGATTCCCAAGCACGTGCTGGACAATGTCCGCGCCATGATGCGCCAAGTGGTCACCAGCGGTACTGCCCGCAGTATGGCAGCGGGTGGCACGATTTACGGCAAGACCGGTGAGGCCGAGATTAATGAGGGCTCGCACGCCTGGTTTACCGGCTACCGCGAAGAAGACGATATTGCCTTTGCCACCCTCGTGGTCTTGGGCGGCGGCTCCGATGCTTCGGTCAATATCACCAGCAATTTCTTGCAGAAGGTCGATGGCTACCGCTCCGGTCCGCACGAGGGTGCGGCTCCGCCGGCCGAAGGGTAGACCTAGACCCAGAGCTGGAGCTACGGCCCTAGCTTATGACCCCGGCTGCTGCATTATGGGCGCAGAGGACTACCATGGGAAACCATGAGTAATCGAGGAAAGCTAAAGCCAGGCAAGCCCACTCCGATCCTCACCGTGCCGGAGAGCATTGAGCGACCGGAGTACGTGTGGAAGGACGAGGTACAAGAGGGCATTGGTGAGCCCTACGTCCAGTCCCCCGAGGTTATTGAGAAGATGCGCGAGGCCTGCAAAATCGCGGCTAACGCCCTCAAGGAGGCTGGAAAGGCCGTGCAGCCGGGCGTAACCACTGATTACGTGGACCGCGTAGCGCACGAGTACATGTGCGACCACGGCGCTTACCCGTCTACGCTAGGCTACCGCGGCTTCCCTAAGTCCAGCTGCGTCTCCCTCAATGAGATTGTTTGCCACGGCATCCCGGATACCACCGTGATTGAGGACGGCGACATCGTCAATATCGATATCACGGCTTATAAGAATGGCGTCCACGGCGATAATAACGCCACCTTCCTTGCCGGTAACGTCTCCGAGGAACACCGCCTGCTGGTGGAGCGCACCAAGGAGGCCACCATGCGCGGCATCAAGGCCGCAAAGCCTGGCCGCGAGATCAATGTCATTGGTCGCGTGATTGAGTCTTATGCCAAGCGCTTTGGCTACAACGTCGTGCGCGATTTCACCGGTCACGGCGTCGGCCCAACCTTCCACAACGGCCTTGTTGTCCTGCACCATGACTCGACCGTGTACCGCGACATCCTTGAGCCTGGTATGACCCTGACTATTGAGCCGATGATTAACCTTGGCTCCTTGGATTACGAGATCTGGGATGACGACTGGACCGTGCAAAACACCGACGGCAAGTTTACCGCCCAGTTTGAGCACACCCTCGTCATTACCGAGGATGGCAACGAAATCCTCACCATTCCCGACGAGGACTAAAGCTTTTTAACAAAGGCCGCCTCCACACGACCCAATGCAGGGAAGTGGGGGCGGCCTTTGTGCATGCTTGCCGACGTCGTGTGGAAGCCAACCCGCCCTAAGTAGTGAAAAGGCACATAGTAAAAGGGTCTCCTTCTAAGAATGCAACCTAGTGTAAGCCTTAGCTTTCTAGCTCCAACACGTCGCCAGCAATTAGCGGAGGATTGTGCCCAAAACTTGTGGATAGATACGTTGTTACTGCGAAGTTATAATCACCGGTCACATCTTCGAATTGTGGAGTTTCGGCCGAGAAGAACGGGGCGTAGAACACGGCTCGCTATACCCCTAGTGCAGGTGGTAGTTTCCGGTCTCTTGCGAGTCCTGCGCTAGCTGTAGAACCGATCTTAGAGGACAAAGATGTGCACTCGAAGTTGCCAGCATTGAAGTCCTTGACAACTAAGAGCGGCCGAAAACTGGGCTGATCATACCGTCATGCAGAGTGCTGATGCCTGTACGGCGCTAGCCCTGAAAGACCATTTGCCCACGCAGGATCGTGGAAAAGTCCTTGGAGGAGACAATGACGCCAACGCCTTTAACTACTCGTGGCCGTCGGGCTAATTGTAAACCCTAGATTAAAGGGAAGGGGAGTAGTTGTCCAGATTGGGTTTTGCTGCCTTTTCTGTCTTGAAATGGTTAGCCTGCTCCAAATGATCTGCTCTACTCGGGGCAAACGTTCAAGTCAGCGGAGGTAATGGCGGTGTCATCGAATGCGACGGCGATTGCGGTAGCTATATCGAGATTGGATATTTCAAAATTACTTTTAAGGGTATTAGCAATGTTTTGCAGTGGGGAAACCAAAGTGTAATTGAGAATCTGGCAGAATTAGTAAAAGCGATGACATGTGCCTATCGGTTTGGGCCGGTATTTCGAGTGAATTTAGTAAACCTCCCGTCCTTTTGCGCGTCCAAGACTGGAATTTCAGCGATTAAATTAACTTGAGCCCAATTATGGTGGTGAATTGCCCCAAATTGTGAATGGGGCTTCCTTGGGGTGAAGTGGAAAAAGCCCTAAAACCCGGCAGGAAATTGGAAGAATGCGATAAGGCTCACGTAATAGTTCACTAATTCCACTCCAGTCCCAAGAGGGCATTTTCCACTACTTCTGGCAGCGCAGGATGGATCCAATATTGGTTGCGGGTGAACTCCCGCATGTCCAACTTGTAGGCCATCGCGGTAATCAATTGCTGGATCAAGGTAGAGGCCTGTGGACCCATGAGGTGCGCGCCGAGAAGCTGCCCAGTGGAGCGGTCTGCTATCAGCTTGCAGATGCCTGTGTGATCTTCCATAGCCCAGCCGTAGGCAACGTCGCTAAAGTTTTGTACCTTGACGGTGACGTCGAAGCCCTTCTGTCGTGCCTGCTTCTCAGTTAGGCCCACTGTGGCGATTTGTGGATGGGTAAAGATCGCAGCGGGGACATTGTGGTGGGGCAGTGGGCGGAGATCCTCTGGGTGGAGCAGGTTGTGCTGCACGGCGCGGGTCTCGGCATTAGCAACGTGCTTGAGCATGTACGGCGAGGAGACGTCGCCAAGCGCCCAAACGCCCTCGGCGGTGGTGCGGCCGAACTCGTCGGTGCTTACGCGGGCGTCGGCAAGCAGCTCAATGCCTGCCTTGTCCAGATCCATCTGATCGCCGTTTGGGGTGCGCCCGGTAGCAACGAGAATCGCTTCTGCTTCCACGGACTCACCATTGTCGAGCTCCAACCGCACTCCATTGTCGGTCTTTTCGAGTTTGGTGCCATTGGCTATGCGCACGTCGAAGCGATCGCGAGCAATCTGGTTGAAGCGGCTGGACAGGTCATCATCCAAGTGGCGCAGCAAGGTCTCGGAGCGATTGACTACGGTCACCTTGGTGCCGAGGCCGTCAAAGACATGGGCAAACTCCATGGCGATATAGCCACCGCCTACCACAATGAGGCTTTCTGGCTGGTGGTCCATGCGCATGATGTCTTCATTGGTGTAGTACTTCACGCCCGAGTTGGCATAGACCTTCGGAATCACCGGACGGGAGCCGGCGGCAATGACGATCTGGTCGCCGCTGATGACATGTTCGCCGGTTCGAATGGTCTTCGGACCGACAAAACGTGCGTGCCCGTCGTACACGGTGATATTCGGGGTTTCTTCACCGCGGCGATACTGCTCGCCGCCCTGGGCAATCTGGTCGATGCGGTTGGTAAAGACCCGGTCCACGATGGAATCCCAATCCACGCTATTGACCTGAGCATCTAGGCCTAGACGGCCGGCCTCGCGCGCCGCTAGGGCAATATCGGCGGCATAGACATACATCTTGGTGGGAATGCAGCCTACGTTGAGGCAGGTGCCGCCGAAGGTGCCTTTTTCAATGATGGCGATTTTCTGGTCGTCAAAATCCGGGCTAGGGATGGAGTTTCCGGAGCCGGTGCCGATGATGATGAGGTCGAAATGTTCCTCGGCAGCGGGCGTGTGGGACTGGTGTGAAGTAGTCACGTTTATTCCTTATATATAGGGACTAAATTACTGAGTGGATTGTGGAGTATCGAGGACGGTGGGCAGCCACTTATCACAGGTGTCAAAAGCTTCTTGGAGCGGGTCCGGAAGCGATAGGAACACATCGTGCCTAGCGCCCTTGATGGGATGCAAGGTGTAGTGGGCATTGAGTTCCTTTGCCCAGCGCCGCGTTTGCGCAACGTCGATGATGACATCCGCGTGGTTCACGCTGTCGGAGTACGGCTGACCCAATAGGGTTCGGGTGGACTGCAGTGTCAATATGGGGACGCCGGCATCAACGCGGCCGCTGTGGATAGCATCAAAGCCATGGAACACCGCGGCTATCCAGCCGACATATTTCTTATGGCCGGCCAATGGCTTAAAGCGAAGATCAAAATCCCAGTCGCCGTAGAAATCCTTGTGTACGGACTCGCCATAGGCGGTGAGGTTGCCGCCGGGCAGGGGAGTCATGGGGGCCTTGCGGCCCAGCGCATAGAGCAACGGCTTGAGGGGAGTGAGAATCTGGCCGGGCACGCCCATCATGTCGAGCCATGGACTATTAAGGATGAGGCCTGCTAAGCGCTGGTGGCGTTCTCGGTCGGTTCGGCGCAGATGATCCATCCACAGCGGGGCGATCAAGCCACCGGTGGAGTGGGCGATGAAGACGACCTCATCATTGGGGATGGCATCAAGTGCGGCGGTGAGGTCAGCGAAATAGAACGCCAAATCCGATACATAGTGCCACGACTGGCCCGAGCGGCGCGAGCGGCCGCACTTGCGCAGATCGATGGCATAAAAGTCATAACCCTCGGCGGCAAAGTGCTCCGCTACGTGGGTGTGGAAGAAATAATCGGTCATGCCGTGTAGCCACACCAGCGCCGGGCGTGACGGGGTGGCTGGCTCACGTGCAGTACCACCCGCGTGCTCCGGCGCGTAGTGCACCAGCGTGGTGACCACGTCGCCCTCGCCATCGGGGTCGGTGCCCAAGTCAATGGTGGCAGCTTCATAGTCAGGGCCAAGTTTGTCTGGGCCCCATACCGGGGAGTGTGTAACCATGCCTCGATTCTAGGCGCAATGAAGAACTTATGGTGCTGCCGGTGGGGTGTAAATACTGGGGGCGGAAATTCCCACATTTTCGCCACTGGTCTGGGGGAGAAATCCCAAATTGGATGAGAAAAGCGTAGAGTAAGGCCTTAATGCGTGACGCACTACCAGGTTGTCATAGCGCAACGATGGTGGCGCGGGGCGCTAAGCGCTAAAAATCAAGGCGTAGACCGCGCCGATGGATATCTATTTTCAATTCGAAGAGGTAATAACACAGTGTCCTCCGCTAAGAAGACAGCACAGGTTGTAGACGAGGTCGATGTAGCACTTATCGGTGCTGGCATCATGAGCGCCACCCTGGGTGCTATGCTCCGCGAGTTGGAGCCCAGCTGGACTCAGATGGTCTTTGAGCGCCTCGATGGCCCCGCATTGGAATCCTCCTCCCCATGGAATAACGCCGGTACTGGCCACTCCGCGCTGTGCGAGCTGAACTACACCCCGGAGAAGAATGGCCGCATTGATATCTCCAAGGCTCTGGGCATCAACGAGAAGTTCCAGAAGTCTCGCCAGTTCTGGTCCCACCAGCTCAACAACGGTATTCTCACCGACCCGAGCGAATTCATTAACCCGGTTCCGCACGTGTCCTTCGCACAGGGTGAAATCCAGGTAGATTACCTCAAGCGCCGCTATGATGTGCTGAGCGAGAAGCACATGTTCCCGGGCATGCAGTTCTCCGCAGATGATTCCGACTTTGCTGAGAAGCTGCCGCTGATGGCGAAGGGCCGTGACTTCTCCAATAAGGTGGCCATTTCCTGGACCGACGCTGGTACTGACGTCAACTTTGGCGCGCTGACCAAGCAGTTCCTGACCGCAGCTAAGGCCTCCGGCACCGAGATCCGCTACGGACATGAAGTCATCGACATCAAGCGTGATGGCTCCGCGTGGAAGGTGTACTCCAAGAACAAGCACACCGGTGACATCACTGTAGTTAAGGCAAAGTTCGTCTTCGTTGGTGCCGGCGGTTACGCCCTGGACCTGCTGCGCAAGGCAAAGGTGAAGGAAGTTGCCGGTTACGCAGGCTTCCCAGTATCCGGTCTGTGGCTGCGTTCCAAGAACCCTGAACTTATTGAGCAGCACCAGGCAAAGGTCTACGGCAAGGCCGCTGTGGGCGCCCCGCCAATGTCCGTGCCGCACCTGGATACCCGCGTTATCGACGGCGAGAAGGGCCTGCTTTTCGGTCCTTACGGTGGTTGGAGCCCGAAGTTCCTGAAGAAGGGCACCTACCTGGACCTGTTCAAGTCCATCCGCCCAGACAACATCACCTCTTACCTCGGCGTTGCCGTGCAGGAGTTCGGCCTGACCAAGTACCTGGTGGATGAGGTGCGCAAGAGCTTCTCGGACCGTGTGGAGGCCCTGCGCGAGTACGTACCGGAAGCAAAGGAAAGCGACTGGGAGACCGTTATCGCTGGCCAGCGCGTCCAGGTGATTAAGCCTGCTGGTGCTCCGCAGTTCGGCTCCCTCGAGTTTGGCACCACCTTGGTGAATAACCAGGAGGGCAATATCGCCGGCCTGCTCGGCGCTTCCCCGGGTGCATCCATTGCCCCGGCCGTCATGCTGGAGCTGCTGGAGCGTTGCTTCGGCGAGCGCATGATTGATTGGGCAGACAAGATCCGCGAGATGGTTCCGTCTTATGGCGTCAAGCTGCGCAACGATGAGAAGCTGTACGACGAGATGTGGGAGTACACCCAGAAGACCCTGAAGCTGGATCGCTAAAGCCGGCTTCTGTCTCGTTAGCCCCTGCACCGCTGCCGTTGTGGTGCAGGGGTTTCGTGCGCTTTGGGCAAGGTGGGGATTAGGTGCCGCAGTAGGTGAGGTAGCCCTCGAGACCATTAGGATCCGGCGATTCGAACGTTGGGTTGGGCTCCCACGGGTGGGTGACCGCGTGGAGAAGCTCCTGATACGGGCCCAACTCCCCGCGTTCGGCAGCATCCAGCGCGGATTCTACGGCGAGGTTGCGCGGGATAACCCGCGGCATGGCGCTATCAACACGGGAAGGGTCGGGCGAGGACGCAAGGTAGTCGTCCAAGAAGTCTCCCTCGGCAAAGAGCTCGCGGGCGTGGGTGGGGTGGCCCGCGGCGGCGTCGGCAAGAGCGCGGTGAGCCAGCGTGATATCTGGCCCGTTGAGCTGCATGGCAGCCGCATAAGAAGAGGCGACTTCTCGAGAGGTATCCAAAGCCTTTGCTAAATCTGCCCTGTGCTGGTCCTCAAAGCGCTCGGTAAAGTCGTTGATGGATTCTTGGGCGAAGTCCATGGCCTTATTCATGTCTATATCAAAAAGCGGCAGGAGGGATTCCGCCAAGCGGGCCAGGTTCCATCCCAGGATGGAAGGTTGATTGCCAAAGGCATAACGGCCTTGCCTATCGATGCTGGAAAAGACCGTCGCGGGCGAATAGGCCTCCATGAAGGCGCAGGGGCCATAGTCAATGGTTTCGCCAGAGATGGTGGTGTTATCCGTATTCATCACGCCGTGGATAAAGCCCAAGCGCATCCAGCGGGACACGGTGCGGATCTGCGCATCCATCACCTGGGTGAAAAACTCCTGGTAGTCCGCTCCAGGGTAGTGGCGCGCAATGGCATAGTCGGCCAACTGTCGGGTGTAATCCGTCTGCGCGGCAAGATGGAAAGTGCCGACGCGGATATGGCTGGCCGCTACGCGTACCACAATGCCGGCCGGTTGCACGTGCCCGCGCTGAATGGGCTGTCCGGTGGAAATAACCGCCAGCGCCCGGGTGGTGGGAACCCCCAAGGCATGCATAGCCTCAGAGACTAGGTACTCGCGCAGCATGGAAGACAGCGTTCCGCGGCCATCGGACCCGAGGCGGGAAAAGGGAGTAAGCCCAGTTCCCTTGGCATGGAGATCCCATAACCGGCCGTCCTTTTCCACCTCGCCCAAGAGCATGGCCCGGCCGTCTCCCATTTGCGGGTTAAACGCACCGAATTGGAAGCCGGAATAGGCCATGGCGTGGCCGCACGCGCGGCCGGTAAGGAAATCTACGCCCTCGGAGGATCGCAGCCAGTCTGGGTCGAGGCCCAACTCGGTGGCGAGCTCCTCGTTGAGGATGACCATCTGTGGGTTCGGCTGCTCCTCACCCTCGGTGGGGCGAACCAAGTGGGGAAGCTTTTGGGCAAAATCGTGGTGGAGCTGCATCTAGACCTCCAGTGTTCCGCGCACGCGAATCTGGGCGCGACCGCCCACCCAAATATCCGTGCCGTCATCGTTGATAAATACTTCTCCCGCCCGGCCAATCTGGCTGCCTTGTGTTGCGGTATAGAGTGGCGGGACGAGGTTGCGTGAGCGCATAAACTGCGCGGCGCCGCCGTTGAAAGAACCGGTGACTGGGTCTTCGAATTGGGTGGTAAAGGCCCGCACCTCATAGGCCGGCTCGCTCTCTGCGGCGTTGGGATTAAGACCCACAACGCCGACCTTGGGGCGCTCGGCCCGGGGCTCAACCGCGCGCACCGCCGCGGCGTCGCGCAATTGAAGCAGGCGCCAGCCCGGGCCATTGTCCACCCAGCCATGGTCCACAATATCCGCGCTATCTAGCCCCAACCCAGCGCAGGCCTCCTTCAGCTCCGCCGGGCTCAGCGGTTCTTCGCGGCGCAGCGGCGGGGTAGCAAAGGAAAAGACTTCGCCCTCTTCACGGACGGTTACCAAGCCCACGCCGCATTCTTGAACGATAGTTCCCTCTGTCTGCGGGCTATTGCCCAGCGCCCGCCACGCGGCAGCGCTACCCAGCGTGGGGTGGCCGGCGAAATCAAACTCTTCGTACGGGGTGAAAATGCGCACGCGGTAGTCCGCGCGGGCGTCGCTAGGCTCGAGCAAGAAGGTGGTTTCAGAAAAGTTGGTCCAGTTCGCGATTGCCTGCATCTGCTCGGTACTTAGGCCATCGGCGCCCGCAATCACCGCCAAGGCATTGCCGTTAAAGGCACCCGTGGCAAAAACATCAACCTCAAAGAACTCGTGGTGCATGCCCACCAGTCTAGTCAGCCCCAGGGATGAGGACTAAGGCTTAGAGCCTGCGCTAGCCTAGAAAGCCATGAAGAAGCTATGGCCCGATGCACTTCGCGCGTGGGTAGGCCCACCGTGGAGATTTATCATTCCGCTGTTTTTCTGGGTTTCTTCGGTTTCTTATGCTGCTGATGTAGTGGACGGGGATTCCCTCTTTCACAGGGGCGTTTTAATTCTTTATTGCGTGGTTCTCCCATTGGCGTTGTGGCTGCATCCTAAGTTGAAGGAAAAGGCGATAGGCGCAATCGCTATTGTCTTTACCCTGTGTCTTTTTACCCCTTTGGCCGCGCTGAGTAACGTCCATGCTTTTCCCTTGGCGTATTGCGTTTTTCTCATTGGGGCGCATTCCCCGAAGCGCATGCGCCGTGTATGGATTGCCTGGATAGGCGTAGGCACCCTTTTCTCTGTGTGGGCACAGCATTTTGGAAACCTTATCTTTAGTGATATTGATTTTGGGCTCGAGGGAGCACAGATTGATCCCCTAGTGTCCTTAGCCTCCGTCGTCATCATCGCGTGGCCGGTCATGGGCTTTTTCTTCCTGCTTGGCACCAATGACCGCAAAAAGCGCGAGGACCAGCAGCTTCTGATTGAACGTGCGGAGATGGCCGGCGCGGTAGAGCGCAACCGCATCGCCCGCGAGATGCATGACATCGTGGCGCATAACTTGGCGGGCGTTATCGCTCTTGCCGACGGCGCCCGGTTCGCCGCCGCCAAAAATCCCGCAGCTGCCACAGAAGCCTTGGAAACCATCGCCTCTACCTCCCGCGATTCCCTCAAGCAGATGCGCGGATTGCTCTCTGTGCTGCGAGATGGAGATTCCCGCGCCGATACCAAGGCGCCCGGCGCGAGTGATATCGCAGGACTCATCTCGGAAGCCCGCCGCAGCGGTTTCGATATCACCGTGCACGGGCTGGAGGACCTGCCGACCGAAAGCGACGAGCTCTATCAGTTCACCGTCTACCGCGTGGTGCAAGAAATTTTGACCAATATGCTCAAGCATTCCCGCGATAAAAGGGGAGTTCTGCGCTTCCGCTCTACTGGAAGCGGCCTAGTATTGAGCGCCGATAACCCGGCCGCACGCACGCCGGACAATCACGAGCCCGGTTACGGGCTCATCGGGATGAGCGAGCGCGTTAGGGCCTATGGCGGCAGCGTTGCTACCCGCACAGAGGACGGACACTTCTTTATCACCGTGGAGGTACCCAATGACTAACCCTGAGCAACCAGCAAGATCGCATGCCGCTCCCATCCGCATTGGCCTAGTAGATGACCAGCCCCTCGTGCGCGCCGGGTTCGCCATGCTCCTTGGCTCCCAAGAGGATTTAGACGTTGCCTGGCAGGCATCCGATGGCGATGAAGTCCTCGACCTCGCCCGCGCGCAGCCTGCCGATATCGTGCTCATGGATGTCCAGATGGCGCGCGTCAACGGCATCGCCGCCACCGAAAGGTTGCTGCCGGAATTCCCAGACACCCAGGTCATTATGCTTACCACCTTCGATGACCAGAACTTTGTCCACGGCGCCATTTCCGCCGGGGCTTCCGGATTCCTGCTCAAAGACGTCGAACCGGAGGAACTCCTCGCCGCCATTCGCACCGTACATTCCGGCGAGGCCGTCCTTTCACCGCGCATTACCGCACAGGTACTGCAGCAATTGCGCAGCGAGCAGTCCGCGTCACAGCCCGATTCACATGCCACCCCCGTTGCGGCAGCAGCTACCGCCCCTCCGGCTGAAGATATCACGCCACGCGAGCTGGACGTCCTCAAGCTCATGGCACTGGGGTATTCGAATACCGAAATCGCGGAATGCGAGTTTGTCTCCATGGCCACGGTCAAGACCCACGTACGCCATATCTTGACGAAAACCGGCTCGCGCGACCGCGTGCATGCTGTGCTCTACGCCCTTACTCATGGCGTGGTCTCGGTGGAGGAGCTGCTGTCTCATCCCTAGGTATGACCTGCCAAATCACTCCCAAGGATGGTTACTTCGTGCCGGTCAGGCGGCACGATGGAAACCATGCTCAAAGTTTCACACCTTTCCAAGAAATTCCGTTCCTTTAAAGCAGTAGATGACCTCTCCTTTGAGGTCCCAGACGGTCAAGTCACCGGCTTCCTCGGTCCGAATGGTTCTGGTAAATCCACCACCATGCGCATGTGCGTGGGGTTGGAGAATCCGACTTCCGGCACCGCGACTTTCGATGGCACGTCCTTCCGCGGGCTGTCCAATCCCGCTACCACGGTAGGCACCTTGTTGGACGCCAACTGGTTTCATCCGGGCCGCAGCGCCCGTGCTCACTTGGGCTACATGGCCGCGTTGCAGGGCGTATCCATGAACCATGTGGATGACACCCTGGACCGCGTCGGCCTTACCCAGGTAGCCACCAAGCGAGTGGGCGGCTATTCGCTAGGCATGAAGCAGCGCCTGGGCCTTGCTTGTGCGCTCATCGGCGAGCCGAAGCACTTGCTTCTTGACGAACCCGTCAACGGCCTCGACCCCGAAGGTGTGCACTGGATGCGTGCCCGTATCCGCGAATTTGCTGAGGCTGGTTGCTCCGTGCTGGTTTCCTCCCACCTGCTTTCGGAAATGCAGCTCACCGCAGACCGCCTCGTGGTCATCGGCAAGGGCAAGCTGCTGGGTGAGGGCACCATGGATGAATTCGTTAACGGAACTGGAGGCGCAAGCCTTGAAGTCATCGTTGACCAGCCCGATGAGCTCCTGCGCCTGTTGCACGGCACCGATGCGGAGACCTCCTTTGACGGTGAGATCCTGCGCGTGCGCGGCCTAGAAGGCTCTGACATTGGCCGAATCTGCCTGGATAACCGCATTCTCATCTCCAGCTTGGAACGCAAGCAGCCCTCCCTGGAAGAGGCCTACCTTGGCGCGACCGCCGACCACGTGGCCTACCGCTCCGCCTAAACACACAACCCCACCTTAAGGACAGATTTCTATGAATACTGTGGTTTCAGAATCCCGCAAACTCTTTTCCCTGCGCTCTACCTGGGTCTACCTCGCCATCGTGGCACTCGGTATGGCCGCCGGCGGCGTGCTCATGGCTTGGGGCTATGACTTTAACGGCAGCGTGGATGGCAAATTTCAATCTAGTGATGTCTTAGCAGCTAGTGACCTCGCCATGGTGGTGATGATCTTTGCCTCTGCGATGATGGTCGGAGGTGACCTGGGAAAGGGAACTGTTGCTTGGTCTTATCTTTCATCTAACCGCCGCGTTGGCATAGTGCTCAGCCAATTCTTAGTCATCCTGGTATCACTCTTGCTTGCGGCCACACTGGGTATAGCTGTGGGAACTTTGCTGATTGCGGCATTCGGCGGCGATATTGACTTCACAAGCTTTTATGAGTGGCCGGACTGCAACCGAGTGGTGTTTGCTTACCTGGAATGGACCGGATTTAGCCTGCTGGCTATGGGGCTGGCTTTTCTCTTGCGTAGCGGCACATTTGCCGCAATGATCCTCGTGGTGGAATTCTTTGTCGTAGAAACTGCGCTTATGGCATTTGATACCTCTTGGGCAGAAGCGATATTGGGCTGCCTGCCCTTCGCCAATATGCAGACCTTGGTCCTGGGTAGCGATTCGGGCCCCTTGGACCATTCCCGTGGCGTATCGGCTTTGATTCTGGGCATCACGCTGGCAGTCTGCGTCGGCGGTGCGTGCGTAGTATCCCGCCGCCGGTCCGTCGCCAAATAGCACCCAGAACTAGCTACGCTGGTGGGCATGAGTGATGCACTTTTTGCCCGCATAGAACCCATCCAGACCATGCGGGATGGCACGGTCAAGCAGGTCAACCCGTTCTCCGGGACCGAGGTGTGGACCGTGCCGGGCCGGGGCAACCGCCCCTTGTCCACACCGGTGGCTAACCCGCAGCCGTTGCACGAAGAAGACTTCACCCACCGCTGCGCCTTTTGCTCAGGTCGCATGACTGATACCCCGCCGGAAAAGGCCCGCATCCTGCCTTCCGGCGGGATTGTGCGTGGCTTGCCTTTGAGCGAATACAGCCACACCGTGCCGGCCTTTCGCCGCATCCCCAATCTGTTTGAAATCGTCTCCTATGCCTACTGGCACGCTAACTACGGCTTCGACATGGATGCTGAGACCCGACAGCGCATGGACAACTACCTTGCCGATCCTGCCGGCCGGGAACATGTGCTCAATATCGTGCGCACGAAGCGAAAGGCAGCGCACCTGCCTGAGGCAAGCGAAGAAGAACTTATAGAACAGGCGGCGGGCTTCTTCGCAGGAGGCCACGACGTCATCGTGGCCGGCCGCCATTTTGAGCGCGGTGCACAGGATGATTCGCACGTGGTATCTTCCGGCACCCTAAGCGCCGAAGAGCACCTGCTTTTTATGCAGCTGACTATCGATGCCATGCGGGACCTCTACGAGCGCAACCGCTACGCACCCTATGTGGTGGCCTTCCAAAACTGGCTGCAGCCAGCCGGCGCCTCCTTTGAGCACTTGCACAAGCAACTCGTTGCCATCGATGACCGCGGCATGGCTTCCCACCGGGAGGTACAGATGCTGCGCAGCAATATGAACATGTACAACGAGTGGGCGGTGGACTATGCCGCTAGCCGCAACCTCATCGTCGCGGAAAATGACCATGCCGTTCTCTTCGCCGGCTTTGGGCACCGCTATCCCACCTTGGAGGTCTACTCCAAGTCCGCGACCTGTGAGCCGTGGCGGCAGTCAGAAGAGGAAATCCGCGCCATGAGCGACCTTGTTCACGCCGCCCACGCCGCAGTAGGCCGCGAGGTGCCCTGCAATGAGGAGTGGCACCACAAGCCTGCCGACGTCGACGTCGCTCAGCCATGGCGCATCCTCATCAAGCTCCGCATTTCCACCCTTGCCGGATTCGAAGGCGGCACCAAAATTTACCTCAACACCATCTCGCCCTGGGATCTGCGCGATAGGGTAGTAAGCCAGCTTTATCCCCTGCGCGAGTCCGGGCATGTTGCCCGCTCGGTCCGCGTGGCTACCGAATGTTCGGTACAGCGCAACAGCCTGCTGTATAACCCACAGCTGCGCTAGACAAGCTGTGCTGAGTAGTTTGCGGTGGGCTTAGCGCTTGACGACGAGCGTGAGCTCACTCGACCCAGGCCCCGGCTCCTCAACTGTCATACCCGCGGCGCGCGCAATGGCGGCAACGTCGGCGGCGCAATAGGCGTCAGCAGGCGAGAGCGCTAACTCGCGGGCTAAAAGGCCCTTGTAGTGCTTATTGAAGTGGCTGACCACCTTGCGCGATCCATCGTCCTGCACGCTTTCCACCCGTACCGTTACCGCATCCTTTACGCGGCCGAGCTGCTGGTAGGTGCCCGAGCGCAGATCCACAAGAAGCTCGTCTACCCCCTCGAGCGCCTGCGTGATCTGTGTGCCCCAGCGTGACTTCATGGTGCGGCCGCCTAGCTTCGAGCCTCCCGAAAGTCGGTAATGCGGAATGGGGTCGCCGGCGCGGAGGACGCCAAAGAGGGCGTCGCCAATAGCAAGGCGATCCCACGTGGGCAGGGAAGGGGCATCCAAGGCATCAAAAAGCACGCCGGTATAGCGCAACACGGCTGGCATGGTGGGGGTGGTGAAAAGCCCCTGGTTGGATTCGGCCTCACCGCGCAGCTTTTCCGAAAGCTTGAGTACCTCCATGGCCTCGTCTACCGGAAGAGACTGCAGTTCAGCAGCAATTTCTTGCCGGGTGGCATGCAATTGCGGAAAGGACAGCTGGCTGAAGTCAAGGGGCTGTCCCGTACCGCCATGAGCTTTAGTTTCTGAAGGAGGGAGGATAATGAGCATATATACAGGGTAGCGGGGTATATTTTGGTGCATGATTACCCGCCTTTCTGAACTATTTCTCCGTACCCTTCGTGAGGACCCCGCCGATGCCGAGGTTCCTAGCCACAAGCTGCTCGTACGCGCCGGTTATGTACGCCGCGTCGCGCCGGGCGTATATACCTGGCTGCCGTTAGGGCTGCGCACCCTGCGCAAGATTGAAGATGTAGTCCGTCAGGAAATGGACGCCATTGGCGGCCAGGAAATGCTATTTCCTGCCCTGCTGCCGCGCGAGCCTTATGAAAAGACCAACCGCTGGGTGGAATACGGCGATAACCTCTTCCGCCTGAAGGACCGCAAGAACGCAGATATGCTGCTTGGCCCTACCCACGAGGAAATGTTTGCCAGCGCGGTCAAGGATATGTATTCCTCCTATAAGGATTTTCCGGTCACGCTGTACCAGATTCAGACCAAGTACCGCGATGAGGAGCGCCCTCGCGCTGGTGTGCTGCGTGGCCGCGAATTCACGATGAAGGATTCCTACTCCTTCGACATGACCGACGAGGGCTTGGACGAGTCCTACGGCCGCCACCGCAAGGCGTATCAGAATATCTTCAACCGTCTAGAGATTGACTACGCCATCTGTAAGGCCACCTCTGGTGCCATGGGAGGCTCCGCCTCCGAGGAATTCCTCGCCGTCTCTGAGGTGGGCGAGGATACTTTTGTGCGTTCCACCGAGGGTGACTACGCAGCCAACGTCGAGGCCGTGGTGACCCCAGCACCGGCGGAGAAGGATATTGAGGGCCAGCCGGAGGCACAGGAGTATGACACCCCGGGAGCAGAGACCATTGAGAAGCTGGTCGAATGGGCCCAGGGCGCAGGCCTTACTGTCGACGGCCGCGAGGCCACCGCTGCAGATACCCTCAAGTGCATGATGGTCAAGCTCTTCCACCCGGCCGCGGAGAGCGAAGAGCGCGAGTCGGAGTTGGCGGCCGTTCTCATCCCTGGCGATCGCGAGCTGGATGAAAAGCGCCTTGAGGCCGCACTCGAGCCGGTGGAGTTTGAGTTGGCCGGGGACAAGGACTTTGCTGACAATGCCTTCTTGGTCAAGGGGTATGTTGGCCCGCGCGCCTTGAACGCCAATGGCATCAAGGTCTTGGCCGATCCGCGCGTGGTCAAGGGTACGGCGTGGATTACCGGCGCCGATGCGAGCGAGCGCCACGTGGTTGACTGCGTGGCCGGCCGCGATTTCACCGTGGATGAGTTCATTGAGGCCGCAGAGGTTAAAGAAGGCGACCTGGCTCCTGATAACCAAGGCACCTTGACCTTGGAGCGCGGCATTGAGCTCGGCCATATCTTCCAGCTGGGCCGCAAATACACCGAGGCCTTTGACGTGCAAATCTTGGATGAGAACGGCAAGCGTGCCGTTCCTACCATGGGGTCCTATGGCATTGGTATTACCCGCATGCTGGCCGTCCTGGCCGAGCAGCGCCATGACGACAAGGGCCTCAATTGGCCGGTTGCCATCGCGCCTTACCAAGTGCACGTGGCCGTGGCTAACAAAGACGCCGCCGCCATGGAGGCCGGCGACAAGCTGGTAGAGGAGCTCTCTGCCAAGGGGCTCGAGGTGCTTTTCGATGACCGTCCAAAGGTCTCCCCAGGTGTGAAGTTCAAGGATGCAGAGCTCCTTGGCATGCCCTTCGTGGCCATCTTGGGCCGTGCCTTCAAGGAAGGGAAAATCGAGTTGCGCATCCGCGGTGGTGAGACCCTCGAGGTTCCAGCCGAGGACATCGTGGACAAGATCCTCGAGCTCGTGCGTGGTTAAATAAGACCAACCTCTGCGCGGCGGGGTACCGTGGAAGGCATGAACTTTCAAAAGAATGGGCTTTCCACCGTGCTTTCAGCAATGGGCGTACTGCACTTTGTGAAGGCGAAGACTTTCGAATCCATTGTTCCGCCGCAACTGCCAGGCCCTGCGCGCTTCTATAACTTTGCTTCGGGCCTGTGGGAGATTGCCACCGGTGCTTTGCTTCGCCGCCGCGCCACCCGCGGCTTCGGCGGTGCTTCCGCACTCGCACTCTTTGCTGCGGTGTGGCCGGCTAATATGTACCACGCTTGGATTGAGCGTAAGGCAGGGTGGCCAAAGAAGCTCTACCACATCATCCGCCAGCCGCTACAAGTGCTGTTGATGGTGTATGCCTGGAACATCGCCAAGCACGAGGCCTAAATTCACCATGGCTGCATGCTAGCCATTTATAGGAAGCACAAAACCGGCCTCCTCCCCATCCCGCGAAACCCCGCGGAGTAAGGGAGGAGGCCGGCTTCGTGTTAAATGCCGGGGCTAGGAACTAGCCGGCGACGGGGCCGCCGCAGTTGGGCCAGGCGCCAGCACCCTGGGTGGCTAGGACGCTTTCGGCCACGGCAATCTGCTGCTCGCGGGTTGCCTGGTCAGCGGTCGGGGCGTACTGGGTACCGCCATTGGCGGCCCAGGTCTGCGGGTTGAACTGCAGGCCGCCCTGGTAACCATTTCCGGTATTGATGTGCCAATCGCCGCCGGACTCGCAGGCGGCTACCTGGTCCCAGGCGCTAGCCGGTGCGGCGGTAGCAGCAGGCGCGGCCAAGCCAGCAAGGCCGAGAGCTGCGGCGGAAACGGTCAACATGGTCTTCTTAGAACGCATTGAGAGGAAACTCCTTCTCTTTGTGTCTGTTTAGCTTGCGGAATCTCCTGCAAGCTCATGGTGACCCAACCTACGCACGCTAGAGGAACCGAGGCAATGCATAGCGTCGTAGAGGTAGCTGTCATTTCGCTGGCCCATTGCCAGGGGATGGACAGGTGGGGCTGGCTGGGGCGGCTGTGGTCTAGCGCATGCCGTGGGACTCCGCCGCGATGCCAATGAGCCAAGTAACCCATTCCTGATCTGGGGACTCTTCTTGCGCTGCACCCGTAGCGGCCGCGGACCACTTGCGGCCGTCGTGGTCGGCAAGGCCATCGATAAAGGCCAGGGCGGAAGCGGAATCGTGGGGCAGTTCTTGCTCTCCGGAGGTATAAGCCGGCTCCGGCTGCGGCGTGTTGCCGTAGCGGGCTAGTGCGTCCTGGAGGGCGTCGATGCGGCGATGATGAACGGCTAGGCGATGATCCACCTTGTCCTCGTGTTCGGGGCCAACGTAGGCGCGGGCGAAATCTAGGCCGTATACCTGCTCATACTCCCAACTCAAGAGATCAGCAGCGCTCTTTTGCTCCGGTTGGGAAAGCTCGGGGATATCGGGGGCATCGCCAGGCAGCCAAGCATTGAGCGCGATGGCCTGCTCGGTAACTAGGGTGCGCGATTCGACGGTGACTTCATCGGCCGCCTCTGTTGTTGCGGAGGCGGCATTTTCCATAATTTCGCCAGAGTCTGCGGCGTGATTGGCCTCGGTAGGACGCTCTACCTCGCAGGAGCGTGGGGGATTGCCAGCATCATCCGTGCCACATAGCCGTGTAATTTCGGCATAAAGGGCGTCCGCCTGGGAGTTGCGCAGCCCTGCGGCATGGTCATCGACGCCGCTGAGGGACAAGGCGTCGGTGGCGGCGGCGTCGGCAAGCGCCAGTAGCCTGCTTTCTGGCCGCGGGCCAAAATAGTCGACGACGGAATCAACCGCTTGGCACCCAGCCAAGGCGGGCAGGGTGGCGGTTGTGGCTACGAGGGTTAAAGCTATTCGTCGGCGGTTCACGCAAAAGACTGTACCCCGTAGCACGTAGGCTAGTGCACATGGCTTTCCCAGATGCACAACAATTGACCGATCTCCTACAACCCAAACTGGCTGAGCGGGGATTGGACGTAGAAGACATTAAAACCACCAAGGCGGGAAAGAAATCCCAGGTCATTATCCGTATTGACGGCGATAAGCGTCCTAGCTCCGATGTGTTGGAGGAAGTATCCAACGAGATTTCTGCCTTCTTTGATGACAAGGAAGCGCAAGGAGAGCTGAACTTCGGCGCAGGCTATACCTTGGAGGTCTCCACCCCCGGCGTGGACTTGCCGTTAACCGCCCCGCGCCACTGGCGCCGCAATCGGGGGCGCAAGGTCTCCTTTGACCTTGGCGATGGCAAGACTCACTCGGCGCGCATTGGCGCGCTTAACGACGCCGCCGATGCCGTAATTCTCATCACGGCAAGCAAAAAGGACGTGCAGGCGCGCGCCGAACGATTGGAAAACATTGCCCGGGCAGTGGTAGAAATTGAGTTTGCACAGCCGTCCGAACAAGAGTTAGAGGCAGTGCGCAAGACGTTTGAAGAAGCCGAGAATTAACCGGCAACCGAGAGGAATGACAAGTGAATATTGATCTACAGGCACTTCGTACCATCGAGTCCGAGCGCAACGTCCCCGTAAAGGACTTGCTGGAAGCGATTGCGGGTGCCTTGTTGTATTCCTACCTGGATTACCGCGAGTCTAATGCTGGCGGCAAGGTAGAAGGCGCCAAGTCCCGCGTCGATATCGACGCCACCACCGGTGCGGTCAGCGTCATTGTCTCGGAGCGGGACCCAGAAACTGGGGAAGTAACCACCGAATATGATGACACCCCGGAAAACTTTGGACGTGTGGGCGCGCAGGCCGTGCGCGAGGCCATCCTGCGCAAGCTGCGCGAGGCCGAGGCAGAGCGCACCTACGATTCCTATTCGGAGCTTACCGGTCGCGTTGTCAGCGGCATCGTCCAGCGTGATGCGCGCGCTAATGCCCGCGGCATCGTCGTGGTCCAGCTGGGCTCTGAGCTGGAGTCCCAAGACGGCATCTTGTTGCCGGCCGAGCAGATTCCGGGAGAAAAGCTCGAGCATGGTGACCGCATTAAGGCCTATGTCGTAGGCGTTAACCGCAACGGCGCCCAAGTACAGATCAATCTCTCCCGCACCCACCCGGAGCTGGTGCGTGGCCTTTTCGAGCTCGAAGTTCCAGAAGTTGCTGATGGCGCCGTAGAAATGATTGCCATCGCCCGCGAGGCGGGACACCGCTCCAAGGTGGCCGTTGTGGGCCATGCCAAGGGCCTGAACGCTAAGGGAGCCTGCATCGGCCCGCGCGGTCAGCGCGTCAACAACATCATGCGCCAGCTCGGCGGTGAGAAGATTGACATCATCGACTTCAGCGAGGATCCAACGGTCTACGTGGGTAACGCATTGGCTCCCTCGAAGGTGGTCAAGGTCACCGTTGTAGACAATGAGGCGCAAATCGCGCGCGTGGTGGTGCCGGATTACCAGCTGTCCCTGGCTATTGGTAAAGAGGGGCAGAATGCCCGTCTAGCTGCCCGTTTGACCGGTTGGAAGATCGATATTCACTCGGACGCTGACGCTAATTAAGGATCTGCGCTTTTGTAGCGTAGGCTAGTAAACGGCCCAGTTGCAGATTGGGGCATATTGGCGACGCGAAAAGTAAGGAGTTGAATGTCTGAGAGACTAAGACTCCGGACCTGCATCGCTACTCGCCGCCGCCTGCCAGATACGGACTTGCTACGGGTGGTCATTGACCACGATGATCCGCACGGCCGCCGTCTGGTAGCAGATCCACACCGCCGGCTTCCCGGCCGCGGGGCGTGGATTAGCCCCACTCTTTCTGCACTCGAGCTAGCGGAGCGCAAACGCGCTTTCAAGCGCGCGCTTCGCACGTCCGCACCCGTGGACACAGGTCAGGTACGGCAGTACTTGGAAGCGCATAGCGGACAGGTACCTAGCGCGGAAAACGCCGCGTTGGATTCGTACGAACCAGAGTTACAAAGGAAGACCGAACACTGATGAGCGCACAACGATGAAGCATCAGCGATGAAAGTCCTACACACCTAACTAGGGGTCAGGCCAGTTTCCGCGGCCTTGACTCCTAGTCGATACCAAGAGGAGACAAGTGCCCGGAAAGCTACGTGTTCACGAGCTCGCAAAGCAGCTCGGAGTAACCAGCAAGGAACTGCTCGCCACCCTGAAAGAACAGGGTGAGTTTGTAAAGACTGCTTCTTCCACCATCGAACCGCCGGTGGTTAAGAAGATGCGAGCTCATTATGAAGCACAGTCCGGCGGCGATGACGCCGCCGAAAAGAAGCAAGACAATAAGCCTGCCAAGGGTGCCGCTAAGAGCACCGCAAAGGCGAGCGCCCCTAAGCCGGGTGCGAAGCCCGCTGCCCCCAAGCCGGGCGCAGAGGCGCCAAAGCCAGGCGCGAAGGCCGCTGCACCGAAGCCTGGCCAGGGCGCACCGAAGCCGGGACAGGGTGCTGCTGCTAAGCCCGGCGCAAAGCCAGCTGCCCCGAAGCCGGGTGCTCAGGCCCCGAAGCCTGGTGCTAAGCCTGCTGCACCGAAGCCTGGCCAGGGCGCACCGAAGCCAGACCAGGCTGGCGGCAAGAAGTCGGGCGAGCGCCCGACCCCAGGCAATTCCATGCCTCGTCCAATGCCGAAGCCAGGCGGTTCCCGTCGCGTAGCCAATAACCCGTTCTCCACGGGTGGCGGCGACAACCGTCCGGGCCCCCGCCCAGGCGGTTCCAAGGGTCAGCGTGGCGGCAATAAGCCAGGCGATAACCGCGGTAAGCGCGGTGGCCAGAACGAGGGCGGAAATAACCGCCAGGGTGGCAATAACCAGGGTGGCGGCGGTCGTCGTCCATCCCCGGCCATGATGCCGTCCCACCCGAACCCTGCGTCGATGCCGTCTAAGGCACCGAGCGGCGGTGGACGTGGTGGTCGCGGTCGCGGCGGTCGCGGCGGTCCGGGTCACGGTGGCCCAGGTGGTGGCCGTCCAGGCGGTTTCCGCGGAGGCGGACGCGGCGGACGCCGCGGCGGCACCGCGGGTGCATTCGGCCGTCCAGGTGGCGCTCCACGTAAAGGCAAGAAGTCCAAGCGTCAGAAGCGCCATGAGTACGAGGAGCAGCAAAAGCATGTCGTAGGCGGCGTGCGCTTGCCAGATGGCAAGGGCCAGACCGTCCGCCTGCGTCGTGGCGCATCCCTGTCTGACTTCGCCGAGAAGATCGGCGCGGATCCAGCAGCACTGGTGCAGGCACTGTTCAACCTCGGTGAAATGGTGACGGCAACCGCTTCCGTATCGGAAGATACGCTGCAGCTGCTTGGCTCCGAGATCAACTACAACGTTGAGGTCGTCTCGCCTGAGGACGAGGATCGCGAGCTGCTCGAGTCCTTCGACCTGAAGTTCGGCGAGGACGAAGGCGGCGAGGAAGCACTGGAGAATCGTCCTCCAGTCGTCTCCGTTATGGGTCACGTTGACCACGGTAAGACCCGGCTGTTGGACGCCATCCGTAAGACCAACGAGGGCGCCCGCGAGGAAGGCGGCATCACCCAGGGCATTGGTGCCTACCAAACCACGGTGGACGTGGACGGCGAGCGCACCATCACCTTCCTGGATACCCCGGGCCACGAGGCCTTTACCGCCATGCGTGCCCGTGGTGCTAAGTCCACCGACTTGGCCATCCTCGTGGTTGCCGCCGATGACGGCGTCATGCCACAGACCGTGGAGGCCATCAACCACGCTAAGGCTGCCGATATTCCGGTCGTCGTGGCTGTGAACAAGGTGGATAAGCCGGAAGCTCAGCCGGATAAGATCCGTGGCCAGCTCACCGAGTACGGCCTGGTTCCGGAAGAGTACGGCGGTGACACCATGTTCGTGGATATCTCCGCGAAGCAGGGCAAGAACATTGACCAGTTGCTTGAGTCGGTCATCTTGACCGCGGATGCCGCCTTGGAGCTGACCGCTAACCCAGACATGGACGCACAGGGCGTGGCCATTGAGTCGCACCTGGATCGCGGCCGTGGTCCGGTGGCAACGGTCATCATTCAGCGCGGTACCTTGCACGTGGGTGACTCCATCGTCGTCGGTGATGCGCACGGTCGTGTCCGCCGCATGCTCGATGAGTTTGGCGAAGATGTCGAAGAGGCTGGCCCATCCCGTCCGGTGCAGGTCCAGGGTCTGTCCGGTGTGCCGGGTGCAGGCGATAACCTGCTCGTGGTGGAAGACGACCGCGTTGCCCGCCAGATTGCTAACCAGCGTGATGCTCGCAAGCGCTCTGCCCTGCAGGCCAAGCAGCGCAAGCGCGTCTCCCTGGAGGATCTGGACAAGGTATTGCAGGAGACTTCGACCCTCAACCTCATCCTCAAGGGCGACAACGCCGGTTCCGTCGAGGCACTGGAAGATGCCCTGCTGGATATCAAGACCGAGGACGAAGTTGAGCTCAACATCATCGACCGTGGTGTCGGTGCTGTGACCGAGACCAACGTATCTCTCGCAGCGGCTTCCGACGCCGTCATTATTGCCTTCAACACCCGTGCGGAAGGCAAGGCGACGGAGATGGCCACCCAAGAGGGCGTGGATATTCGCTACTACACGATCATCTACAAGGCCATCGAAGAGGTCGAGGCTGCGCTCAAGGGCATGCTCAAGCCGATTTACGAGGAACGCGACACCGGTGCGGCCGAAATCCGCGCCCTGTTCAAGTCCTCCGCGGTGGGTACCATCGCCGGCTGCATGGTCACCGAGGGCAAGGTTGTCCGCAACGGCAAGGTTCGCCTGCTGCGCGATAACAACGTCATCACTGCCGATGCCAAGATTGAGTCCCTGCGTCACGAAAAGGACGACGCAACCGAGATCAAGGCCGGCTACGAGTGCGGTATGGTGCTCTCTTACCCGGATATCCAGGTAGGCGACATCATCCAGGCCTACGAAGAGGTCGAGGTTCCGCGCGACTAAGAGTCGCCGTCTCAAGGCCCGCTTCCGCTCCCGCCGTCCCCACTGCATGTGCTGCCAGCACACAGTAGGGAAGGCCCGGGGAGATGGGGAAGCGGGCCTTGTGCTATTCCTGCGTCTGTGAGTCGAGGGCGCCGTGGGTACCGCTGCCTACAGGCGCTGCCGCGACGGGTTTTCATTGTCCGCGATTCGGCACTAAACTGGTGGTTTCTTCTACCGGTTGGCGGTAATTTTAGAGATAGATTCTTTTTGAGCTGGGAGGTTCACATGGTCGATCACGCACGCGCAGCGCGCATGGCCAAGCGCATTCAGGAAATCGTGGCAAGCGCCATCGAACGCCAGATTAAGGATCGCCGCCTCGAGTTGGTGACCATTACGGATACTCGAGTGACGGGCGACCTGCACGATGCCACCGTTTTTTATACCGTGCGCGGAAAAGACATTGACTCCGAGCCAGACTTCGCACAAGCAGAAGAAGCCCTCAAGCGCGCTAAAGGTCAGCTGCGCAAGATTGTGGGCGATCAACTCTCGGTGCGGTTTACCCCGACGCTAACCTTCGAGGTCGATACCGTTCCGGAGACCTCTGCTCATATGGAAGAACTCCTGGCCCGTGCTCGCGCCCGCGATGAAGAACTGGCAAAGCTGAAGGAAAACGCCCAGCCGGCAGGGGATGCGAACCCGTATAAGACCTCCGATGAAGACGAGGCTTAAGTGACCAAGAAGCAATACGAGCCGGCAGTTGCCGCTTTGCACGATGCTCACAGCATCTGCATTGTGACGCACCTGCGGCCGGATGCCGATGCCATCGGCTCTGCTGCGGCGTTGCTGCTCGCACTGCGTCAACGGGGCAAAGACGTGTGCGCCGTTGTGGGGCAGGAGCGGGAAATTTCCCATAACCTTTACACCATTCCTGCCGCCGACGACGTCACCACTAGTCTTAAGCTGCCGGAAGGCTATGACCTCTACGTCACCGTTGATTGTGGTTCTTTGGACCGAACGGGGTTCTTTGCGGATCGGATTGAACAGCTAGCCCAGCAGGGCCGGGTTCTGTGCATTGACCATCATTCTTCTAACCCAGGGTTTGGTGCCGTCAATGTGGTGGACACTGAATGTGAATCCACCACCGTGGTATTGCTGAGAATCCTGGATTCACTGGAGATTCAGATTGACCGTCATATTGCGCACTGCTTATATGCCGGTTTGATGACCGATACTGGCAGCTTCCGCTGGGGTAGGCCGGCTATGCACGATATTGCCACCCGCCTCATGCACTACGATCTTGATACCAAGCAGATCGCAGCTGACCTTTTAGATTCCACCACTCCGGACGATCTTCAGATGATCGGTAGGGTATTGGCCGGTTTGCGCCTCGAAGAAGCAGGGGAGCACACCCTAGGCATTCTCGTCGCGCGGCTGGAAGATATCCAGGGACACTCCGATTCGGCTGTCGAATCACTAGTGGAGTTCGTTCGCGCGCTTGAAGGAACCACCGTCGGCGTAGTGTTTAAGGAACAAGCTCCGGAGGTTTGGGCGGTTTCTTTGCGTTCTTCTCGCATTGATTGTTCTTCGGTGGCGCTAACCTTCGGCGGCGGCGGGCATGTACCGGCCGCGGGCTATACCGCCCACGGGGCTCCGGAAGAGATTATTAAGGAATTGGTGGCCGCTATCCAATGAGAAATAGGCAGACGGATGGAATGAACGCTCAGGATCGCTCCACCGCCGGCACGGTAACCGCACGCGAGGTCTTTGGCCTCGCGTTTCCCGCGCTTGGCGTACTTGCGGCCATGCCGCTCTACCTTTTGCTAGATACCGCGGTTGTCGGTCGTCTTGGTGCCCAAGAGCTCGCCTCGCTTGCTGCAGCCACCACAATTCACTCCGTGGTGACGACGCAGTTGACTTTCTTGTCCTACGGCACGACCGCTCGCTCTGCTCGGCTCTTTGGCTCCGGCAAGCGCGAAGCTGCGGTTGCTGAAGGCGTGCAAGCCACCTATGTGGCTCTAGGAGTAGGCGGGCTGCTCGCGGTAATCATGTGGATTTTCGGCGGAGTATTTGCCCGTGCTCTCACTGGTGATCCCACTACAGCCGCCGGGACGGCCTTGTGGTTGCGTATCGCAGCTCTGGCTATTCCCGTTACTCTGGTGGAGATGGCCGGAAACGGCTGGATGCGTGGTGTCCAAGATACAAAGAAGCCACTGTACTTTACTTTGTCGGGCATGATTCCCGGCGCTATTGCGGTGCCCATCTTCGTTCATTTCTGGGGGCTGGCAGGCTCGGCCATTGCCACGGTATTAGGCATGAGCATTATTGCTGCGCTATTCGTCCGCGAATTGCACAAGGAACATACTGGCTCCTGGCAATTTCAGTGGCATGTGGTACGCGAACAGCTCATCTTAGGCCGCGATCTTATTTTGCGTTCGGCTAGCTTCCAGGTGGCCTTTCTTACCGCCACGGCTGTGGTTTCCCGCGTTGGTACCGCTTCCTTGGCCGGTCACCAGATCATGATGCAGCTGTGGAACTTCATGTCCCTCATCTTGGATTCGTTAGCCATTGCCGCGCAATCATTGACTGGTGCTGCACTAGGTGCTGGCTCTGCGCGGCACGCACGAAGTGTGGGCAGCAAGGTGGCGTTGTACTCTACGATTTTCTCTGGCCTCTTGGCTGTCGTATTTGCTGCTGGTGCAGGGGTTATTCCGCGCATCTTCACTTCCGCTCCGGAAGTGCTCGATGCCATCTCCCAGCCGTGGTGGATCCTGGTAGCCATGGTTATCGGCGGTGGCGTGGTCTTCGCCTTCGATGGTGTCTTGCTGGGCGCGGGCGATGCTGCGTTCCTGCGCACGCTGACCATTTCTTCGGTCTTGGTGGGATTTTTGCCGGGCGTTATCTTGGCGCACTTCATGGGTACAGGCTTAACCGGCGTGTGGTGTGGCCTCGCCGCTTTCATTGCTTTCCGCATGGTGGGTGTGGTCTACCGGTTCCGTTCGATGAAATGGGCCGTAGTACAGGGGCGCTAGCTGCGCTAAAGTAGGCGTGTTCATACTCTTGCGTGGTGCTCGGCTCCGCGCAGCGCGCAGATCCTAGGAAGGCGGGTGAGAAACCTATGCCAACAGTGTGGGCGGTTTCTGACCTGCATGGAGCGGTCAAAACCAATAGCGAGCGCATTGATCAGCTCTCCCCACCCGATCCCGCAGATTGGCTCATCGTGGCCGGGGACGTTGCAGAACGCACCGATCTCATTATTCGTATTTTGCGCCAGCTCAATGATCGCTATGCCAGGGTCATCTGGGTGCCGGGTAACCATGAGCTATTCTCCCGCTCCCAGGACCGGTATCAAGGCCGAGAAAAGTATGCGCACCTGGTGGAAAGGTGCAGGGAAATTGGAGTTATTACTCCCGAAGACCCGTATCCGGTATTCCACGGGACCACCATCGTTCCGTTATTTACTTTGTATGATTACAGTTTCCGTCCGCATGGCCTTACCGTGGACGAAGCTATTGACGCGGCGCGCGCAAAACAACTGATGATGACCGATGAGTTCGCCATCGCCCCCTTTGTAGACGTGCGGGCGTGGTGCTGGGACAGGTTGGCCTATTCCATCAAGCGCCTTTCCCGAGTCCATGGTCCTACCGTGTTGGTTAACCATTGGCCGTTGGTCCAAGAGCCGACAATGTTATTGCGCTTTCCTGAAATTGCCTTGTGGTGCGGAACCAGGCATACGCGGTCGTGGCCGCGGCGCTATAACGCGCAGTCCGTCATCTATGGGCACCTGCATATGCCGTCTCGCATGAATGTGGACGGCGTTGACCACATCGAAACGTCATTGGGGTATCCGCGTGAATGGCAGGGGCGTGAGAACGCCCAGGCGTGGCCCTATCCGGTACTGCGTTCCTTTGTAGAGGAGGGGACACGATGATGTATCCAGAGCTATTTCCAGAAAGTGCGCGCTATTGCTACGTACGCACGGACTCTAGCTATACGGATTTGGCCAATTTTGAAGAACTCGCGGCCGAAGAAAAGTCTCTGGTTTCCCAGGCAGTTGATGTACGCAAGGCAGAATTCGGAGATGCTCGGTGGTGTGCGCACCGAGCCTTGCAGGAATTGGGGGCCAGCCCGGCGACGCCGATTCTGCGCGGCGAGCGCGGCATGCCGCTGTGGCCCGAGGGTTTTGTAGGCTCGATGACGCATACCGAGGGCATGCGGGCTGCGGTGGTTGCCCCTGCCTCAGCCTTAAAATCCGTAGGCCTGGATGCAGAACCCGCCGAACCGCTGCCGGATCATGTGCTCACCATGATTGCCCGAGCGGGGGAGATGCCGCAGCTTTTGCGGCTTCGTGAGGCGGGGATTACCTGCCCGGACCGATTGCTTTTTTGTGCCAAGGAGGCCACATATAAGTCGTGGTTTCCCATGACCTTTCGCTGGCTGGATTTTGACCAAGCAGAAATTGACCTGCGCGAGGATGGCACGCTTATTTCCTATATTTTAGCTAGGCCCACACCGGTGCCTTTTATCACTGGGCGCTGGGTAATTCGAGATGGCTACGTTATCGTCTCCACCTCGGTTCCGGCTTTAGACTTTAGCCACTAAAGGGTAGAGGGCCGTGCCACAAATACGGTGGCTAGGCGCTTGCCTTTTTCTTTAATGAGCGCCACGGCTTGGCCATTAGGGGCCACAGCAGCGTGGACGCCCTTGAGTCCGCGGGGCTCAAGCCACTTGCCCATGGCGAGGGCGGCTGCCTCCTCCTCCGTGACGGAAAGGACGGGGAAGCAGCGAGCCAAGGCCTCATCCAAGTTGAGGGAAAGGCGAGGGGAATCGGCAAGGGCGTCGAGCGAGAGGGCGTCGGCAAGCGCAAAAGGGCCCACCTTAGTGCGACGCAAGGCGGTCAGGTGTCCGCCCACCTGCAGGGCCTCGCCCAGATCGCGGGCCAGGGAGCGAATATAGGTACCGGAAGAACAATCCACCGTGACGTCTAGATCGATGTAGTCGCCCTCGCAGCGCTCTGCCAGAACGTCAAACCTATCTACCGTTACTGGGCGGGCGGGAATGTCTACCTCCTGGCCCTCGCGTACTAGCTCATGGGCGCGGCGGCCGTTAATTTTAATAGCGGATACGGCCGCGGGCTTTTGCATAATATCGCCGGTGAGCTTGGCAATCTCTGCCTCGATTGCGGTGCGGTCAATGGCCGCAGCGCTAGCGCCCCAGCAGTGTTCTCCTTCGGCGTCATCGGTTGTGGTGGCGGCGCCGAGGCGAATGGTGGCGTCGTAGGACTTAGTGGAGGCAACCATGTGGGCCAAGAACTTGGTGCCACGCTCCAAGCCAAGGACAAGCACGCCGGTGGCCATGGGGTCAAGAGTGCCGGCGTGGCCTACCTTCTTGGTGTGAAAGTACCTGCGTAGGCGGCCGACAACATCGTGGGAGGTCATGCCGGCGGGTTTGTCTACGATGACGAGTCCGGAGTTTGCGAGCGCATCAGTCATAGCCTCTAAGTCTATGCTCTACGATGGTCTGCGTGGATATTTGGTACGGAATCGATGACATCCCCGCGGAAATGGGCCCAACGTCAGTAACCATCGGCGTCTTTGACGGCCTGCACCGGGGCCATCAGCAGCTCATCTCCGCCTGCGTGGAGCATGCACGCGCTCATGGTGAGCGCCCTGTCATGGTGACCTTTGACCCGCACCCGGTGTCGGTATTCCTCCCAGAGCGTGCGCCCTTGGCGGTGCTGAGCTTTGAACGCCGACTGGAATTGGCCGAAGAGATGGGCATTGCAGCCGTACTCGTTATTGACTTCACCCGAGACCTTGCTGGGGTGGAGCCACGGCCCTACGTAGAGGATTTATTGGTAGGAAAGCTCGCAGCACAGCACATCGTGGTAGGCGAGAACTTCACCTTTGGCGCCGGCGCCACCGGAACCGCCCAGTCTATGCAGGACTTTGGTGCCGAGTTCGGCTTTAGTGTCGAAATCGTCCCACTGCTGGATGATGAGGGCGTGCGCATTTGCTCCACCCACATCCGTGAGTGCCTTGCGCAGGGGGACATCGAATCCGCAAACTGGGCTCTCGGTCGCCATTTCACCGTGACCGGCCCCGTAGTGCGCGGCGCAGGACGTGGTGGCAAGGAGCTGGGATTCCCCACTGCCAATCAGTATTTCCCGGATACGGTGGCCATCCCGGCCGATGGTGTGTACGCGGGCTGGTTCATCGTGCACTCTGATTCCTCTATCGAAGGGGATATGCGCCCTGGCGTGGCCTATGCGGCCGCTATTTCCGTAGGCACTAACCCCACCTTCGGCGATGAGGAGCGCTCTATCGAGTCCTTTGTGCTCGACCGCGACGCTGACCTGTACGGCTACGAGGCCACGGTGCACTTTGTGGGCCACCTCCGCGATATGGTGAAGTTCAATTCCGTAGACGAGCTGCTAGAAGCGATGGCCAATGACGTAGCCAAGGCCCGCCAGGTGCTCGCTGCCGATGCTAAGGCGCAGGGCTGGACCGCGAAAGACTACTTCCTGCGGGAGAAATAAATGAAGGCGATTCTCGATCTTGATACCGGCATTGATGATGCCCTAGCGCTGGCGTACGCCATCGCCCATCCGGACCTGGACCTAATCGGCGTGACCTGCACGTACGGCAACGTGACCGTGCCCTTAGCCGTGCGCAATACACTGGCCCTTCTAGAGCTACTGGGCCAAGACGATATTCCAGTCTTTGCGGGGCCTAGCCCGGATGGTTTTCGGCCAAGCGAGATTTCTTCTTTTATCCACGGTCACAACGGCGTGGGGGAGGTCCTTCTTACGCCGGCAACCACCCAGGTGCAGTCCCAACCTGCGGCCGATTTCCTTATCGAGGCTGTGCACGAGCACGGCGATGATTTAGTAATCATTCCGACCGGCCCGTCCACCACGATTGCTGCCGCCATGCAGCAGGACCCTTCCTTTGCCACGGCCGCACACCTGGTGATGATGGGTGGGGCTCTCACCGTTCCTGGTAACGTCACGCCGTGGTCTGAGGCCAATATCTCCCAGGATCCGGAAGCTACCGATTACCTCTTCCGTCACACTAGCGATACCACCATGGTTGGTTTGGATGTTACCTTGCGCACACTTTTGACCACGGCGGAGTCCGCGCGTTGGCGCGCTACCGGTACCCGCGCCGGCCGCATCTTTGCGGATATGGTGGACTATTATATCCGCGCTTACGCCACCACCTCGCCCCACTTGGGCGGGTGCGGCCTGCACGATCCATTGGCCGTTGCGGTGGCGGCAGATGCCTCGCTTGTCGACGTCCTTTCGCTAAACCTCAAGACTGACACCGCCGGTCCTACCCGTGGACGGACAATCGCGGATGAAACGCGATTGGATGCGCCGCCCACCGCCCGAGTGGCTGTGGGTGTGGATAGTGAGCGCTTTGTGCGAGAGTTTGTCGAACGCCTTGAGACACTCTTCAGCCAGCTCTAAAAGCACAGCCTAGAAGCCATGTGGTTTTGATTTTTTCTGCCTGGGCGCTGTAAGGTGTTTGTTTGGCTTAGCGACTGCGGTTCACAGCAGTTGCGGCACGCACAAGTACTGCGCCCAGCGCAGGCTTAAGCGTCACGATAATGTGGACTGAAATAAAGGAGAAATACTCATGGCATTGACCACTGAGAAGAAGGCCGAAATCCTCAAGGAGTACGGCCTGCACGAAACCGATACCGGTTCCCCTGAGGCACAGGTTGCCCTGCTGACCTCCCGCATCAATACTTTGACCGAGCACCTGAAGTTCCACAAGCACGATCACCACTCCCGTCGTGGTCTGCTGCTGATGGTTGGTCGCCGTCGTGGCCTGCTGAAGTACTTGGCTGAGAACAATGTCGATCGCTACCGTGATCTGATCTCTCGCCTGGGTCTGCGCCGTTAATTTCGGCCCAGCTTCGGCCACCTCGCCCCGCCCTTTGGCGGGGCTTTTGTGGTTTTTCTGTTAGAATTTGACACCGTTGTCATAGACAAAATCGACCAGGCGGCATCGACGATCGCCTAAACCACTCAAGGAGACATTTTTTAATGAGCGTTCAGAACTCCGTCGAGTTCAATATTGACGAGGACTTTGGCATTACCGAGGCCATTGCCACGCTAGACAATGGTGACTTTGGCACCCGCACCCTGCGCTTTGAAACCGGCCAGCTGGCCCGGCAGGCAGACGGCTCCGTGACCACCTACTTGGACGATGACACCATGTTGTTGGCCACGACCACCGCGTCCAACCAGCCACGCGAGGGATTTGATTTCTTCCCGCTGACTGTGGACGTAGAAGAGCGCATGTACGCGGCCGGCAAGATTCCAGGCTCCTTTTTCCGCCGCGAGGGCCGTCCTTCTTCTGAAGCCATCCTGGCATGCCGCCTTATCGACCGCCCGCTGCGCCCAACCTTTGTCAAGGGCCTGCGCAACGAGGTCCAGGTCGTTGTCACCGTGATGTCCCAGGATCCGGAAGAGTACTACGACGTCGTTGCTATCAACGGCGCTTCCGCCGCCACCCAGCTGTCCGGCCTGCCCGTTTCCGGCGCTGTCGGCGGCGTCCGTATGGCACTGATCGCTGATGATAAGCACCCCGAGGGCCAGTGGGTGGCCTTCCCGAACCACGAGCAGCACGAGCGCGCTCTCTTTGAGATGGTCGTTGCCGGCCGCATTGTCAAAAAGGGCCGCAAGGACGACGTAGCCATCATGATGGTCGAGGCCGGTGCTGGCACCAACGTTGCTGAGCGCATTGCCGACGGCGCTCCTGCACCGCAGGAAGCAACCGTTGCTGAAGGCTTGGAAGCAGCAAAGCCATTCATTAAGACCTTGTGCGAAGCCCAGAACGGTCTCGCGGAGCGTGCCGCCAAGGAGACCCAGGAGTTCCCACTCTTCCCGGCATACGGCGATGATGTCTTCGCGGCAGTGGAGAAGGCTGCTACCAAGAAGCTAGAGAAGCTGCTGACCATTCCGGGCAAGCAGGAACGTGACGACGCCACCAATGAATACATGGAGCAGGTCGAAGAAAAGCTCTTGGACCAGTTCGAGGACTTGGAAGAGGCCGATGCGTCTAAGCAGATTCGCGGCGCTTATAACGCTTTGATGAAGCAGATCGTACGCCAGAAGATCCTCTCCGAGGGCTTCCGTATCGATGGCCGCGGCGTTACCGATATCCGTGACCTTTCCGTTGAGGTGGACCTGGTTCCGCGTGCTCACGGTTCCTCCCTGTTCGAGCGCGGTGAGACCCAGATTCTGGGTGTTACCACCCTGGACATGCTCAAGATGGAGCAGCAGATTGATTCCCTGACCCCGGTGGAATCCAAGCGCTACATGCACCACTACAACTTCCCGCCATTCTCCACTGGCGAGACTGGCCGCGTGGGCTCCCCGAAGCGCCGCGAGATCGGCCACGGTGCATTGGCCGAGCGCGCTCTGCTTCCGGTCATCCCATCCCGCGATGACTTCCCGTACGCCATCCGCCAGGTCTCTGAGGCCTTGGGCTCCAATGGCTCGACCTCTATGGGCTCTGTGTGTGCCTCCACCTTGTCCCTCTACAATGCCGGTGTTCCGCTGAAGGCTCCGGTAGCTGGCATCGCTATGGGCCTGGTCTCTGGCGAGGTAAATGGCAAGGAAAAGTTCGTCGCCCTGACGGATATCCTCGGTGCCGAGGATGCCTTTGGCGATATGGACTTTAAGGTCGCCGGTACCTCTGAGTACATCACCGCCCTGCAACTGGACACCAAGTTGGATGGCATCCCGTCTAAGGTCCTGGCCCAGGCCCTGGAGCAGGCTCGCGATGCCCGCTCTACCATCCTGGAAACCATGGCTGAGGTCATCGATACCCCGGATGAGATGTCCGGCCTTGCTCCGAAGATTACCTCCGTCAATATCCCGGTTAATAAGATCGGCGAGCTTATCGGACCAAAGGGCAAGACCATCAACCAGATCACCGAGGAAACCGGCGCCGATGTCTCCATCGAGGATGACGGAACCGTCTACGTTTCCGCTGCTACCGGTGAGGCTGCGGATGCTGCCATCGATAAGGTGAACTCCATTGCAAACCCCCAGCTGCCGAAGGTTGGAGAGCGCTTCCTGGGCACCGTGGTAAAGACCGTGCCGTTCGGCGCATTCGTTTCCTTGACCCCGGGTCGCGATGGCTTGATCCACATTTCTAACCTTGGTGGCGACGAGCGCATCGAGAAGGTAGAAGACGTCATCAACGTTGGCGATAAGGTTCAGGTAGAAATCGCGGATATCGATAACCGCGGCAAGATTTCCCTGGTTCCGGTGGAGGACTAATTCCTAAACCCAAAGAAGGCTCTGCCTTCCAGCTCACTCGCTGGAAGGCAGAGCCTTTCTTCGTAGATGTGCACCAATTAGAGGCGACGCTAAACGTTAGTTCTGGAAGTCGATGACCACGCGCGAGGGGTCCTTCAGATACGTCACGGAGTAGGCAGTCTTCTTCTCTAGACCAATAATAAGCTGTGTTTGTGCCTCAAAGGTGGTGGTGTAGTTGACTGCGCTGACCACCCCGGCACCAGGGGTCGTGCCTGGCTGCATGTACTTTTCTTTTAGCTCTGGGGTAGAAGGCCACGGCGTTCCCTCAATGCCTAGGTTGAGGAAGGCATTTCCTTGGACCTCAACCGGCTTTCCGGATGCCTGTTGGGCAGGGCTATCAGTATAGGAAGTAAACCACCCCGGTTCACCTTCGCCCTCCATGTCAATGACGACGCGGGTGAACCCATCGTGCGCCCCCACCCGCACACCCGTGGGGACGAGATTTCCGAGACTCTTTGGCATATGCTGTTGGTCCTCGAGAGAGGCCGTGCCTATACCGGCGAACGCCATTGAGGCAGAGTCTTGGGGGAGTTTTTGCTTTTCTGCATCCGCCGTTGAGGTACTGCGCGGTGCAGAAGTGGCGGCAGGGGTAGGGGAGCTGTTCTGAACTTCAGCAGTGTCGGTAGTTGACTGAACCTCACTGAAAGCCGGCGCGTCTGCCTGCGTAGTGTCCTCATCGGAACAAGCGGAAAGCGCTAACGCGCATCCTGCACTGATGGCCACGGCGATAGTGCGAGAGAAAATTGAGGGAGACATATTCATCACTTCCTTGGTGCTTACCGTGTTGTTACACCCATTCTACTGGGGCAGATGGGACAAGAATTAGGAAGTGATGCAATTGTTAATCCGTATGATGAAGGGAGGGTGCGACTACCTCTTCAGTTCCACGAGCTGAATAAGGTTGCCCACGGTGTCCTCAAAAACAGCGATGATGGACGGCCCGACATCGGTGGGCTCCATGGTGAACTTCGCGCCCTTGTCACTGAGCTCCTTATATTCGGTTTCCACATCGGCGGACAGGAACTGCGTGACCGGAATACCGTCGGCCTTGAGTGCTGCGGCGTAGTCTTTGGCGGCGGGATGGCCCTTCGGTTCCAGAAGCAGCTCGGTATTTCCCTCACCTTCAGCATTGGTAACAGTAAGCCACCGAAAAGCTCCGTGAGTTACGTCATCCTTGACTCGGAAGCTAAGGGTATTGACGTAAAAGTCGTGAGCGCGGGCAACGCCGTCTACGGGGACGGAAGCGATATATATATCTGCATGCTCGCCATCCTAGTGAGACTCAGGGCATCGTCGAAGAGCGCAAGTCCATTCCAAGGCAGGCGAAGAATTGTGCAACCTCCATGCGCGTTAGGATGGGGAGAAAAGTACTACCGATGTGGCTGAAGAAGGAGAACACACCATGGCTATCAAGGTTGGCGTACTGGGCGCGCATGGACGCGTAGGCCAGGCAATCGTTGAAGGTGTCAACGCGGAAGATGACCTCGATCTGGTAGCGGAAATTGACCGCGGTGATGATTTGCAGCAGCTTATCGACGCCCACGCTGAGGTCATTGTGGACTTTACCCAGCCAGATTCCGTAATGGGAAACCTTGAATTCTGCATCGCAAACGGGATTCACTGTGTGGTGGGAACCACCGGTTTTGATAAGGAGCGCTTGGCTCAGGTAGAGGAGTGGACCAAGCAGGACGGTGCTGGAAATGTCCTCATTGCGCCGAACTTTGCCATTTCCGCAGTGCTCACGATGGTGCTAGCTAAGCAGGCTGCTAAGTTCTTTGAGACTGCAGAGGTTATCGAATTCCACCACCCAACCAAGTTGGATGCACCGTCCGGTACTGCGATCCATACTGCCGAAGGAATTGCCGCCGCCCGCAAGGAGGCTGGTCTGGGTGACATGCCGGATGCTACCGAAAAGCAGCTCGATGGTGCCCGCGGCGCCACCGTCGACGGCATCCCGGTTCACGCGGTTCGCACCCGTGGCATGGTGGCACACGAAGAGGTTGTCTTTGGTGCTCAAGGTCAGTCGCTGACCATCCGCCAGGATTCTTATGACCGCGCGTCCTTTACACCAGGCGTACTGGTGGGCGTGCGCCAAATTGCAGACCACCCGGGCCTAGTCGTAGGCCTTGATAAGTACCTGGGGCTTTAAACCATGGCTAAAGCAAGTGAGCTAGACATTCAGCTCATTGCCGCAACGCAGTTCCACGCCCCGCAGGGCGTGGAGTGGCACGTGGATGACTCGGCCTCTGATGGCGAGGCGCTTGTCGAGTTTGCAGGACGGGCTTGCTACGAGTCCTTTGATAAGCCAAATCCTCGCACGGCAACTAATGAAGCCTACCTGCACCACATCATGGAGGTAGGCCATACTGCGTTGCTCGAGCATGCCACGGCCACCATGTACATCACAGGGCTGTCGCGGTCGGCGAGCCATGAGCTCGTGCGCCACCGGCACTTTTCCTTCTCTCAGCTCTCCCAGCGCTTTGTGCACCCGGAGGAGACGGAGGTGGTCCTGCCTAAATTGGTGGCTGAGGACGAGCAACTTAGCCGATTAGTAACGCAAGCGGTAGATGAGACTCGCTTTGTCTACGATGAACTGCTTAGCGCACTAGAAGAGAAGCTGGATGAACCTAACGCGCTCCTGCGCAAGAAGCAGGCTCGTCAGGCGGCGCGTGCCGTGCTGCCAAACGCCACAGAAACGCGCATCGTTGTTACTGGCAACTATCGCGCGTGGCGGCACTTTATTGGTGCACGGGCCGCCGAACAGGCCGATGAGGAACTCCGCCACGTTGCGGTGGAGTGCCTGAAACTGCTGCAAAGCAAGGCGCCAGTGCTCTTTGATGATTTCAATATCACCACTCTGGCTGATGGAACCCAGATGGCAGCGAGCCCCTACGCCTAACACGCGCGGGACCCCGATGCGGCTAATTGCAAGCCAAAAGGGTAATCTTGACGGCTATGAGCACAGGTATGACAGCAAAGACTGGCGTCGACACCTTTGGACGCATCGGCGTCGCCATGGTCACCCCATTTGACCGTGACGGTGCGCTGGACGTTGCAGCAGGTCGTCGCCTAGCAGCTCATCTCGTTGACAATGGCGTTGATTCGCTCATCCTAGGTGGAACCACGGGTGAATCGCCGACCACTTCGGTCGAAGAGAAGCTGGAGCTGCTCAAAGCCGTAAAGGAAGAAGTAGGAGACCGCGCAAAGCTTTGCGCCGGTGCCGGAACGAATGACACCGCAACCTCTATTAAGTTGGCTCAGGCCACCGCGGAAGCGGGGGCAGATAGCCTGCTGGTGGTAACTCCGTACTACTCCAAGCCTTCTCAGAAGGGCGTTTACGAGCACTTTGCCGCAGTCGCGCAAGCCACGGATCTGCCGATCTGTGTCTATGACATCCCTGGCCGCTCGGGCATCCCAGTGGCGCCGGATACCCTCCGCCGCCTTGCGGATTTGCCGACCATCCAAGCCGTAAAGGACGCTAAGGGCGACCTTCCTGCGGCCGCAGAACTCATCCAAGAAACCGGTTTGGCCTGGTATTCCGGTGATGATCCGATTAACCTGCCGTGGCTTTCCCTCGGCGCTTCTGGTTTCATCTCCGTCATCGGCCATGTTGCACCGCGTGCCTTGGTAGAACTTTATGAAGCTTTCGACGCGGGCGATATGGCCCGCGCCCGAGAAATCAATGTCACTACGCTTCTTCCGCTAACCCATGCACAAGCTCGGTTGGGCGGAGCGACGTTTGCAAAGGAAGCCCTGCGCCTGCAGGGCATCGAAGTTGGCGATACCCGTCTTCCTGTCACCGCTGCGAGTGAGGAGGAACGCGAGGTGCTTCGCCGTGATCTGGAACAATCTGGAGTCCTCTAAGAATGAATGAACCCCGTAACCGTTCCCGCAAGGTGACCCGCAAGGCGGGTCCACCGGCGGAAAACGAAACCGCCTCCAACGAGGCGGCTTCGCCAGTTTTCCAAGCCCCAGCAACTGACGCAGGCAATTCCGCGCAGGATAATTCCGCTAAGGGCGACAAAGATAATTCTGGCAAGAAGAATTCCTCTGACAACAACACTGATGGCGGCAGCAACAACCGTCGCTCCCGTTCCCGTGGCAGCCGCGGCCGTGGCCGTGGTGGCAACGGCAATGGCAATAACCACGGTGGAAACAATAACCACGGCGGCAAGAACGGCAACGGCAACGGAAAGAACGGTAAGGGCCGCGGCCGCAATAACCGTGGCCGCCGCAACGTGCCGAAGTCTATGCAGGGTGCGGATCTGACCAAGCGCCTGCCGGAGCCACCGAAGCAGCCGAAGGATGCCCTGCGCATTTACGCTCTGGGCGGTATCTCGGAGATCGGCCGTAATATGACCGTCTTCGAGTACGGCGACGACCTCATCATCATTGACTGCGGTGTGCTCTTCCCATCCTCTGGTGAGCCAGGCGTGGACCTCATCCTGCCTGACTTCGGCCCCATTGAGAAGAAGATCCACAAGGTCAAGGCCCTCGTCGTTACCCACGCGCACGAGGATCACATTGGTGCAATCCCGTGGCTGCTCAAGCTGCGTCCGGATATCCCCATCGTTGCTTCCCGCTTCACCATCGCGCTCATTGCTGCAAAGTGTAAGGAGCACCGCCAGAAGCCGAAGTTCGTCGAGGTTAATGAAAAGTCTGACGTAACCTACGGTCCGTTCCGCGTGCGCTTCTGGGCAGTCAACCACTCCGTGCCGGATGCTTTGGGCATCATGCTGGGAACCCCAGCCGGCAACATCATCCACACCGGTGACATCAAGCTGGACCAGACCCCGCTGGATAACCGTCCAACGGATCTCCCAGCCCTGTCCCGCTATGGTGACGAGGGTGTTGATCTCATGCTGTGTGATTCCACCAACGCCACGGTCCCTGGTGTATCGGCGTCTGAGGGCGATATTCCCGCCAACTTCAAGCGGCTTGTCGCCGGCGCTAAGCAGCGCGTAATCTTGGCGTCCTTCGCCTCCAATGTTTACCGTGTCCAGGCCGCTATCGACGCCGCTGTGGCTAACGGGCGCAAGGTAGCTTTTAACGGCCGATCGATGATGCGCAACATGGAAATTGCGGAGAAGATGGGCTTCTTGAAGGTTCCACGCGGCACTATTATCCCCATCGATGAGGCAGCCAAGATGGCTCCGCATAAGACCATGCTGATTACCACCGGTACTCAGGGTGAGCCCATGGCAGCTCTGTCGCGTATGGCTCGCCGTGAGCACCGCCAGATTACCGTCCGCGATGGCGATACCATCATCTTCTCTTCCTCGCTCATCCCGGGCAACGAGGAGGCCGTCTACGGCGTCATCAACATGCTGTCCCAGATCGGTGCCAACGTTATTACCAACCAGGATGTAAAGGTGCATGCTTCCGGTCACGGTTACGCTGGCGAGCTACTCTTCCTGTACAACGCAGCGCGCCCGCGCAACGCGATGCCGGTGCACGGCGAGTGGCGCCACCTGCGCGCCAATAAGGAACTGGCTATTTCCACCGGTGTGGACCGCGACCGTACCGTGCTGGCACAAAACGGCGTCGTCGTGGACCTGCACAAGGGCCGCGCTGAGGTCGTAGGCCAGATGCAGGTAGGCAACCTATACGTCGACGGCGTATCCATGGGCGATGTGGATGCCGATACCTTGGCTGATCGCACCAACCTGGGTGCCGGCGGCGTGGTTTCTATCACCTGCGTGATTGATAACCGCACCTCGCGCCTGCTGGAGCACCCAACGGTATCTACCACAGGCTTCTCCGATGATGACCGCGGCATCGTGCCGGAGGTTGCGGAGATGGTGGAAAACACCATGAACGATCTCGCCGCAGAGGGTGAGAACGATACCTACCGCATGGTGCAGAAGCTTCGTCGCAAGGTATCCAAGCTTATGGATTCCAAGTACAAGCGCGAGCCGGTTATTCTCCCGACCATCGTGCCGACTAATTCCGGTCCTTTGGTTACCGATGAAGAAGATGTTGACGCTTCTCGGGAGTCCCTGTAAATAGAACGGGTTCCTCGCGCTAAGTAAAAGCAAGCCCCAGCATGCCAGTTAGCTCGGTATGCTGGGGCTTATGTCGTTTTCTTCTGCTGAGCGCGCCAAGATGGTAGCGCTATTTCATAAGCTTGGCCCCGATGCCCCCACCTTGTGTGAGGGCTGGACAACCCGCGACTTAGCGGTACATCTGTGGGTGCGGGAAAATCGCCCCGATGCGGCCGCCGGTATCTTCGTTAAAGCACTGTCTGGCCGTCTTGAAAAGGAATCACGCAAGGTGGCCGAGCGCGACTTTGCTGAGTTGGTTGATGACTGGGGGAGGGGGCCTGCTTCCTATAACCCCGTCCGGTTTGTGGATGCACAGCAAAACTTTGTGGAGCACTTTGTTCACCACGAAGACATTCGCCGGGCTAACGGCATGGGCCCACGCGACTTTTCGGCACGCATCAAGCAACAGATGCATAGCTACCTAAAGCCCTTGGCTAAGCTGGCTCTGCGCAAATCTGAACGTCCGGTTATTCTGCAGCCGGAAGGTTTACCGCGAATCGTGGCCGCCGATTCGCATGGCGTGGCGGATAAGGGTGATGCCGTCGTCCGTGTTTCAGGCGAGGTAGGCGAGCTCATCCTCTGGTCCTTCGGGCGTGATGCTGCTGAAGTTAAGGTCGAAGGGGATACCGAGAAGATTGTAAAGTCAAATATCTAAACTTGATTTAAGTGTTTATCCTTAACTGCAGGCTGTGACTGAGGTGTATGCCGATAGATTGAGGTCTAGGAGTTAAAGAAACGCGTGTGGCTAATGTTATTTATGGGGTGGCCCGGTTAAAGTAGAGGCATGTCTGTCAAAAATGCCTCTTCGCGCGGATCGCGCCGAAAGTCGAATCGTTCACGGCCGTCGGGCCGCAGCCGGTCCGGTGCTGGCATGCCGGAAAACCTGGCTATGACGTCTTCGCATCGGCGCGCGGCGGCGACCTCGCAAGAGCGTACGGGCAGTGCGTTCCGGGCCGTCGGCAAGGGCTTGGGTGTTGCCTTTGGCGCCACGGCCCGCGGCATGGGAAATATGGCGCGGGGCGTAAGCCACGGCGTGGCCGGGCTCAAGCCTAGCGAAGACATATATGACACCGAGGAGTACGAGACGACGAGGGAGCCGGAAGAAATTTCTGCACGCGGGGAGAAAAAGAAGAAGAACAAGGTTACTCGGGCGCGCGATGTAACTGCGGAAGAAGAGCTTTCTACCGAGGAAGTAAGCGAGGAAGAATCGCGCGGTATTCAGGTGAAAAATCCTGATGCGGTGGCACTCGTTTTGATCGGCATTGCCATCGTGCTTGCGGCTACCGTCTGGTTTGGCGTTGCCGGCCAGGTAGGTACCTGGGTGGGCAATATCGTCCGCTATGTCATTGGTGCAGGTGCCTGGGTGCTGCCGGTTGCTCTAGTGGCCTTGGCCATTGCCTTGATGATGGACATCTCTGGTCCAGCGGGACACTTTAAGCCGCGCATTGTGGGCGGTATTAGCATTATCGTTCTTGCCATGCTCAGCTTGATCCATATCTTTGCTGGTACCCCTGAGCTCGGCTTTACCCCGGACAGCGCCGGTGGTGCCGGCGGCGTAATCGGCTACGCCATCGGCGGCCTTCTGGAGACGGCCTTCACCTCTTTCGTCGCTGTGCCGTTGCTTTTCCTCGTCATTATCTACGGCGCCCTATTGGTCACCGGCATTACTATCCGCGAGGCCTATGAGTTGGTGGCTGATGCCATTGCTGCGGCCTTCTCCCGCTTTGGCGGCGCGGACGAAGATTATTACGACGAAGAGGGCGATGACCTCTACGGCCACGTGACTGGCGATATTGATGACATCGCGGAGGGACGCGAGCGCAGCGAGCGCCCAGCACGACCTGTGGCCAAGCGTCGTTCCTCTGAGCGTGGTGGAAGCCTGCGCGCTTTCCGACGCCCCACTGAAGACCCCGCCCCGCGTGGTTCTTCTTATCCGATGGAATCCCCTGCTGCAGCAGAGGAGGAACATGCCACCCGCGCCTTTAGCGCACCAACCCGAGGCGGGTTCCAGTCCGTGTCTAACGCGGCTGAGAAGCCGGTCTCTCGTGACATCGGCGATACCGATGAGATCCCGGTGGTAGACGACGCCGCTGCGTCGTCGCCGCAACAACCGGCTTCCGGGGACCCGGAACCGACCCGAGTGTTGGGCACTATTCGTCAACGTCCCACTTCTCCTTCCACTCGCTCGGCTACGTCAGCGGGTGCTGATGCTGGCACCGCCGCCGGTACCGCCATTGGCTCGGCCGCTGGTGCGGCTGCGGGCGCCGCGGGTGCTGCGGGAGCTGCCAGTGGCGCAGCAAAGACTGCTGCTACGGGTGCTGCCGGTGCCGCTGGCGCTGCAGCAGGCGGTGCAGCTGCAGGCGCTGCTGGATCTGTGGTGGAAGGAGGCGCTGATGCAGTATCGTCCGCGCACGAGAAGGCCCGCCAACTCTTCCGCGAGCGCTCCGGACGTGACGCTACGACCGGTGCACAGGTGGACTCCACCGAGCCTGCAGCCGAGGCCGCAGGGGAAACGGGTACTTCTGCAGCTCCTGCGCCGTCCGCGCAGTTTGGCAATGAGAATTACGCGGTTCCCACCACGGACCTGCTGACCCCGGGTACTCCAGCAAAGGAGCGCACGGAGATTAATGACCGCATCATTGAGGCCATCACCGATGTCTTCGAAGAGTTCAAGGTCGATGCCCAAGTAACCGGCTTTAGCCGTGGCCCAACAGTTACCCGTTATGAAATCGAGCTAGGACCAGGCGTCAAGGTATCGAAGATTACGAACCTGCAGTCCAATTTGGCCTACGCCGTGGCCACGGATAATCTACGTTTGCTCACGCCCATCCCCGGCAAGTCGGCCGTCGGCATTGAGGTCCCGAACCCGGACCGCGAGATGGTGCACCTGCGCGAGGTGCTTGATGCGCCGAGCATGACCAGCTCACCGGATCCCATGCTCATCGGTTTGGGCAAGGACATCGAAGGCGAATACACCTCGTTCTCGGTACAAAAGATGCCGCACTTGCTGGTCGCCGGTGCTACCGGTTCCGGTAAGTCCGCTTTCGTCAACTCCATGTTGGTCTCGCTGCTAACCCGAGCTACCCCTGAGCAGGTTCGCCTCATCCTGGTGGACCCGAAGATGGTGGAACTTACCCCGTACGAGGGCATTCCGCACCTAATCACGCCCATCATTACCCAGCCGAAGAAGGCCGCAGCAGCCCTGCAGTGGCTGGTGGAGGAGATGGAGCAGCGCTACATGGATATGAAGGCTGCTCGCGTGCGCAAGATTGAGGACTATAACCGCAAGGTGGTCTCCGGCGAATACCAGGCACCGGCAGGCTCCGAGCGTGAGGTACGCCCGTACCCATACATCGTCTGTGTCGTTGACGAGTTGGCGGACCTGATGATGACTGCGCCAAAGGAGATTGAGGACTCCATCGTCCGCATCACCCAGAAGGCGCGTGCCGCCGGAATTCACTTGGTGCTGGCAACCCAGCGCCCGTCCGTTGACGTGGTGACCGGTCTGATTAAGACCAATGTGCCTTCACGCTTGGCCTTCGCGACGTCCTCACTGACGGACTCTCGCGTTATCTTGGACCAGGGTGGCGCGGAAAAGCTCATTGGTATGGGCGATGGCCTCTTCATTCCGCAGGGCAAGCGTCCTGTGCGTATGCAGGGCGCATTCGTCTCGGACGATGAAGTCATGGCGGTTGTCGATGCCGCCAAGTCGCAAGCCGCGCCGAACTACACCGAGGGCGTGACTGAAGAGAAGCAATCCGAGGCCAAGCAGGAAATCGATGAGGAAATTGGCAAGGACATGGACGACCTCCTCGAAGCCGTCGAGCTGGTGGTCACCGCCCAGTTGGGCTCGACCTCGATGCTCCAGCGCAAGCTCCGTATCGGCTTTGCCAAGGCCGGTCGTCTCATGGACCTGATGGAATCTCGTGGCGTCGTCGGACCGTCCGAGGGCTCCAAGGCCCGCGAGGTCTTAGTGAAGCCGGAAGAGCTGGATACGATCATTTGGATGATCAAGGGCGCTGATCCTGCCGAGGCGCCGAAGGAAATTCAGGAGGAGATGCAGCAGCAAGAGCAGGATGATGCCGCCGCTACTTCCGATGCCGACTCTTCTCCAAGCTCCGATTCCTCCCCGCAGGGCGACGCCGAGGACACCCGTACCGTCCAGGCAACGTATAACCCTTCGACAGGTGCCTTCTAAGATCGTGTAGAGTTGGACGGGTCTTGGAGGGGAGTACCCCATCCTTCGGCATTGATCGTCAGCACGGAAGCTTTACGCTCCCGGTCGTGTCGGCCCGGCTGCAGCTATCTAGCCGGGCGGGGGAGACCTCCGGTCACTTTGTTGTATCTTCGACCGGAGGGATGTACCAATGCATGTGCCATTGTGGATCTGGGCGATTTCCATCGTCGTCATTCTTGGATTCTTTGTTTTTGATTTCTACTCCCACGTGCGCACCCCGCACGAGCCGACGCTGAAGGAATCCGGGTTCTGGACCCTATTCTATGTCGGCCTCGCTTTACTTTTTGGTGCCGGCGTGTGGGCCGTATGGGACCACGAGCACGGCATTCAATACCTCACGGGTTACGTGACAGAGAAGGCGCTATCCGTAGATAACCTTTTTGTTTTCGCGCTTATCATGGGCGCCTTCAAGATCCCGCGTAAGTACCAGCAAAAGGTATTGCTCATCGGTATCGTCATCGCCCTAGCATGCCGCCTAGTATTCATCCTTTTGGGTGCTGCGGTCATCGCGGCATGGTCCGATATCTTCTACCTGTTCGCGATATTTCTCATCTACACAGCGATCAAGCTCATCGTCGATGAGATTCGGGATGCCCCCGAAACCGATCCCAATGACATGGCCATCATCAAGCTGATCCGCAAGGTAGTCCACGTCACCCCGCGCTACCACGGCGATAAGCTCACGCACCGCGTGGAAGATTCCTCGGGCAAGCGGAAATTTGCGTTCACCCCGCTATTTATTGCGTTGGTGTCCATTGGCCTTATCGACGTGATGTTTGCCTTCGACTCCATTCCGGCCATCTACGGCATTACCTCAGAAGCTTTCTTGGTCTTTACCACGAATGCTTTCTCCCTCATGGGATTGCGCCAGATGTACTTCCTGATGGATGGCCTACTGGATCGCTTGGTGTACCTGCCCTATGGTTTGGGCATCATCTTGGGCTTCATCGGTGTAAAGCTCATGTTCCATGCGCTGCATGAGAATAATTTGCCGTTTGTAAACGGCGGCGAGAACGTGGAGTCCATTCCAGAATTTTCCACCATCACCTCACTTATCGTGATCGTGGGCGTCCTGGTTATTACGGTTATCGCCTCGATTATTAAAAACAAGCGCGATGAGAACCAAGGCGGAGTACCGGTATCGCACAATCACTTCGACTGGGACGAGGAAGGCAATAAGATCGTCCGGAACAAGAAGGGCGAATTCCTGGGCAAGGCCGAAGACCTGCCCAAGGAAGAGCTACCCCACTAGAAGCGGGCGTTTACGGGATTCCATTCGCGGAAGCTGCGGCCGGTGATGCAGCCGGCTTGGTAGAAGGGGTCGTTGTCCATGAGGGCGATGGCGTCGGCGACCACGGCGTCGTCGGCAAGCCCCACGATGATCAGCGCGCCGCCCTTGGAATCCGTCAAGGGGCCGGTGGCAATGATGGTGCCCTCCTCAAAAAGTTGCGCGGTAAACTCGCGGTGCGCGGGGCGAGCCTTAGCAATCTCCGGATTATTGGGGTTGTAGTCGTAGCCAACAGCAAAATACTTCATGCTTCGCATTTTAAAATGCAGGGGCATCCAAGCGCAGGTGCTTGGTGCTAACAGGTAGTATGTATAACGTGAATCAACCCGGAACACAGTCAGCGCAATCCTCGGATGTGAATCCGCAGGTGTCCAATTGGAACCTGCCAAATATTCTCACCAGCCTGCGCATTCTTTTCATTCCGGTTTTCGCATGGCTAGTTATTGCCGGCCATGAATGGTGGGCTTTTGGCCTATTTGCGGCCTTAATGCTCACAGATAAGCTCGACGGGGACATCGCACGTGCCCGTGGCCTTATCACCAATTTTGGCAAGATTGCTGATCCCATCGCCGATAAAGCGCTTATGACTACCGCACTGGTATGCCTCAACATCATTGGGGTACTGCCGGTGTGGATTACTGTGGTCATTCTCATCCGTGAGTTTGGTATCACCATCTGGCGTATGGTTTTGTTGCGCCGCGGCAAGGTGGTACCTGCTTCGAAGGGCGGCAAACTGAAGACTGTATTGCAATCCTTGGCAGTCGGGCTGTATCTGTGGCCGTTGCCGGAGTGGATGAACGTTCCTACCTTCCTAGTGATGCTCTTGGCTGCAGTGGTGACCGTAGTTACCGGCGTGCAGTACCTCATCGACGGCAAGAAGCAGAATAGCTAGGTAGTTCATGAGCACCATGGCGGCCCGCCTCGTATCCGAGCTCACTGAGCGCGGCGAGACTTTGTCCTTTTGCGAGTCACTTACTGCTGGGTTGGCCAGCGCCACGGTGGCTTCTGTCCCTGGAGCCTCGGCTGTATTGCGCGGAGGGCTTATAACATATGCCACCGAGGTGAAATCCCACTTTTTGCACCAACCGGTAGCCGATATCGAAGCAGCCGGAGTGGTTTCTGGGGAGACTGCCCTTGCAATGGCCCGCGCAGCAGTGGCAGAAACCGCTGCGGACTGGGGGATAGGCCTTACCGGAGTGGCAGGACCAGACCTACAAGAAGGCAAGCCGGCGGGCACCGTATATATCGGCATCTATTCTCCTGGCAGAGTCGCTTTCTCCCAGTTGCTATCCGGATTGGGCAAGGAGCGCAACGAAATTAGAGAGGCCACGGTCGCAGCGGCCTTGCGTCTACTGTGCGCAACTGTGGAAGAAAATCCGGCACTGCGGGAACAATAGCGAGACAAGGAGCGTTGACCATAGTGATGAACACTTCTACTGCAGTCCTCGAACACTCGGTAAACAGCGCTACTGCACCAGCCGCGCCCGCCACTGCTCGTACCCCTGAGCCGCTTTTGCGTGAGGCTCTTGGGTTGACGCTGCGCGCCTTCCGCGCGGACAAAGGAGTGACCCTACGCGAATTGGCCGGAGTGGCCCGCGTATCGCCGGGTTACCTTTCAGAGCTCGAACGCGGTCGCAAGGAGGTCTCCTCTGAGCTCCTTGCGTCTGTGTGCCACGCGCTAGATTGCTCGGTCTCTGACGTATTGATTGAAGCAGCCGGTTACATGGCCCTGCCCTCCATGGATGAGGAGCTAGCCCATACGGCACCTGCCGCATCAGAGCTTTAGCCCACAGCGGTATACGTCAGCAGCCGGCCTCTTCTCTCGCGAGGAGGGTCGGTTGTGGTGGTTAAGAGGGGGCGTCGGCAAGCGCCCGCGACCGCGGGGAGTGCAAGCGGTGGAAACAGCGCTTCGCTAGTATAAACAGCAGAACATTACGCACATTTTTAACCTAGAAAGGTGTGAAGCACACCATGGCGAACCCATTTGTTAAGGGCTGGAAGTACCTGATGGCACTCTTCGATAATAAGATCGAGGAAAACGCCGATCCGAAAGTGCAGATCGAGCAGGCTATTGAGGATGCTCAGCGCCAGCATCAGGAGCTGTCTCAGCAGGCGGCCGCCGTGATTGGTAACCAGCGTCAGCTGGAAATGCAGCTTAACCGCCGTCTGGCAGAGGTAGAAAAGCTGCAGGGCAATGCTCGCCAGGCTCTGGAATTGGCTGATCAGGCCCGTGCCAAGGGCGATGAGAATAAGGCCGTGGAGTACGAGAACGCAGCAGAGGCCTTCGCCGCCCAGCTGGTTACGGCTGAGGAGTCCGTGGAGGATACCAAGAAGCTGCATGACCAGGCGCTGCAGCAGGCAGAAAAGGCCAAGAATGCGGTCCAGCGTAATAACGCCGCGCTGCGCGAAAAGGTCAATGAGCGCTCCAAGCTGCTTTCCCAGCTGGAGCAGGCAAAGATGCAGGAAAAGGTCTCTGAGTCTTTGAACTCCATGAACGAGCTGACTGCCAATGGCAATACGCCGTCTCTGGATGCTGTGCGCGATAAGATTGAGCGCCGTTACTCCAAGGCGCTAGGCCAAGCCGAGCTTGCCGAGAACTCCGTGGAAAACCGCATGGCCGAGGTTCAGCAGGCAGGCGTGCAGATGGCCGGTCATTCCCGCTTGGAGCAGATTCGCAGTGAAATGAACTCTTCTAAGTCCGTGGAAGGCAATAAGGCTCAGGCCATTGAGGGCAATAAAGCTTCTGGCTCTGCTGCCGACAACGCTGCCCAGCCAGGCAGTGCCAACAACGATGCTGTACAGGCCCGTCTGCGTGAGTTGCGTGGGGAGTAAAACCCCCGACTGTCTTTTAAAAAGTTATCGCCTCCCTTGGCCATCATTTGGTGGTGCAAGGGAGGCGATAACTTATGCTGCTAGTCGCCGACGCCGCGGGCCTGCAACGCTTCCCCCATCGCGCGCGCTCGCCGGATGGAGCGAATAATAACGGGGGTGCCAAATGCCAGCGGGGACATCCCGGCACCGCGCGCTTTGCGGGCATCTAGGACTTCATAGACGGTTTCAAACATCAGCGGGATGAGCCGAATAGTCAGTGACATAGCCAAGCTGATGTTTTCTACCGGTATTCCTAGTCGCTTTAGGGGCTGCAGCGACTCTTCCAGTGACTCCATGATTTCATCTACCGTGGAGGTCAGCGTGAGCAGGAAGGCAGCCATCATAGCGGCGAAGACATTGAGGAACATCACCGCCGCATAGTCGAAGTCCTTTGCCCACCATTGAAAGCCTGCCAAGGGGACTAGGAAAAAGAGAGGCGGCCAGATTTGACTCCACGCAATGGCCGGTGGAATCCGGGCGCAAGCATAGAGAAAGACGACGAAAATGACGCCGCCTGCTGCCCACGGAATGGACTTGAAAAAGATGCTGGTGACCAGGATAAAGACTAAGAGGAATGCGATCTTCCAACTAGGTTTGATGCGATGAACAAAACTGGTGCCATCAACATAGACGGAAAGTGGGAGATTCGTGCGTCGTTGCATGAGAATTCTCCCTACAGTGGCCGCTGGGCCATGAGGTCTTGGTAAAAATCTATGACCTCCGCTGGCCGGCCATCCGCGGCGATGCGGTGGTCATCGATGCAAATGACCCGATCAAAATCGCGCAGAAAGTCCAGATCGTGCGTCACCACAATTAGTTGCTGTTCTAATCGCGCGAATTCTCTTTTGATTCGATCGCGGTTGCGCAGATCCAGCAGGGTAGTGGGCTCATCAGCGATGATGAGAATCGGGTCGATGACCATGACCGCTGCCAGCGCGAGGAGCTGCTTTTGTCCGCCGGAGAGCGTATGCGGTGAGCGCTCAGCAAATTCGGCGAGTCCGAAGCGCTCGAGGGCAGCATCCACGCGGGCGAGGCGCTCGTGTTTCGGCAGCTTAAAGCGGCGGAGCGAAAAGGCGACGTCATCGCGCACATTGGGCATGACAATCTGGTTTTCGGCATCCGAAAAGACAAACCCCACCTTTTCGCGCACCTTTTTGCCCTGCTTGGCGACGTCCATCTGGTCCACCGTCACCGTACCTTCACTAGGCTCGCCCAACCCATTAATGAGCCTGGTCAAGGTGGATTTCCCGCCACCATTCTGGCCGATGATGCCAATGCGTTGTTCGGTGAGGGTGAGGTTGATGTCCTCGAGCACCACGGTGTCATCAAAAGCCACCGAGACCGAGGTAAATTCGATCGTGGGCACTAGGCGGCCTTTCGTCCCATCAGATCGGGGAAGGCCGAGTGAACACCGAGAGCGATGATGACGGCAACGACAAGTTTTCCGGCATCGACAGGGATGAAGGGCAATTGGGCTGCGAAGGCTGGACCAATTTCCAAGCCAGAGCGGATCATGAGACCAAAGGCGCCGCAGATGTATTGGACGGCAAGGCCGACAATGGCAGCAATGGCAAGTATGACCGCCATGCCACCCTTGTTCTTAGGGGAGCGGTAGGCAATTGCACCTGCAACCGCTGGTGAGAGAACATAGCCGATGATGTAGCCCGCGGTTGGGCCTGCCAGGGCGCGCAGCGTGGTACCGCCACCTGCTAAAACTGGGAGGGCAAGGCCCAGGAACAAAAAGAGGAGTCCCACGTAACCGCCGCGCTTGCTACCCAAAATAAGGCCGGCGAGGATCAGTGCTGCGTTTTGCAACACGATGGGCACGCCGGCCGAACCGATGGGGATGGACACGAAGGCAAGGACGATAACGAGAGCGGTAAACACGGCAACATAGGCAATGGTGGTTGCCAGAGAGTTCTTTTTCATGTTCAAGAGGTTAGCACTGCATGAAAACTGCAGACAATTGAGGGTTTTGAACGGTGTTCATCCGAGGCTGATAATTGTGAGGTAGGGCCATTGCGGCGGGCTCCCAATCGACGCTTTCTGGACTGCTGGCGCCCGTGCTTTGGTGCTGAGTAGGATGGCGCGCATGCGATTGACCGAGTATCACCAGCTCATTGTGGACGAATTTGGCGAGTCTAAGGGAAAGTGGATTAGCCACTCCCATGTCTTGCCCGACCTCGGGGCAACGCCCGATGAGCTTATCGAACGCGGCGTCGATCCGCGTCGCGTCTGGCTGAGCCTGTGCGATGACTTTGATGTACCGAAGGAGCGCAGGTTGGGAGTCGATTACCCTACTTTATAGCGCTGTCGAATTTGACGGACTGGCGTGTTCACTTTCAAAATTCGAACAGATGTATGTAATATGGCGGAGGTGTCGATGCAGTCGTCTACAGTGGGATGGCGTTGACGGAGGGAACCGTTTGAGTTCCACGGCAGTCTAATAATGCGTTAGTACATCGTCGTTAAAGATAAGGATGAAAGTTAATGGCAACCAAAAAGAAGTCTTCTTCTGCCGCCTCTAAGGGAGATGACCGCCAAAAGGCCCTCGATGCCGCAATGGCCATGATTGAGAAGGATTACGGCAAAGGCGCTGTGATGCGCCTGGGTGATGACAACCGCCCACCGATTAAGGCCATTTCTTCCGGTAATACCGCAATCGATGTTGCTCTGGGTATTGGTGGTTTCCCGCGCGGGCGTATCGTAGAAATCTATGGCCCGGAGTCTTCTGGTAAGACCACTGTTGCGCTGCACGCCATTGCATCTGCACAAAAGGACGGCGGCATTGCCGCGTTTATTGACGCCGAGCACGCGCTCGACCCGCAGTATGCTCGCCTGCTTGGCGTGGATACCGATAACCTTTTGGTTTCCCAGCCAGATACCGGCGAACAGGCCTTGGAGATCGCCGATATGCTGGTACGCTCTGGCGCAATTGACATCATTGTCGTTGACTCTGTGGCTGCCCTTACCCCGAAGGCGGAAATTGAAGGTGAGATGGGCGATAGTCACGTCGGTCTCCAAGCCCGCCTGATGTCGCAGGCGCTGCGCAAGATGACCGGTGCCCTGTACAACTCCGGTACCACCGCTATCTTCATTAACCAGCTGCGCGAAAAGATTGGCGTGATGTTCGGCTCGCCAGAGACCACCACCGGTGGTAAAGCGCTCAAGTTCTACTCTTCCGTGCGCTGCGATATCCGCCGCATCCAGACCTTAAAAGATGGCCAGGACGCCATCGGTAACCGCACCAAGCTCAAGGTAGTAAAAAACAAGGTCTCGCCACCATTTAAGATTGCCGAGTTCGACATCATGTATGGCGAAGGCATCTCTCGCGAGTCGTCCATCATTGACCTTGGCGTCGAAAACGGCTTCATTCGCAAGTCCGGCTCTTGGTTTACCTACGAAGGCGACCAGCTGGGCCAGGGTAAGGAGAAGGCGCGTAATTTCCTGAAGGATAACCCGGATCTAGCCAATGAAATCGAGCAGAAGATTTTCCAGAAGCTCGGTATCGGCGAGGCCGCGGCCGAAGGCGAGGAGGGTGCCGCGATGGACGTTCCTGGTGCCGATGACCCATTAACCGATGAGTCCGTTGATCTCGTTCCAAACGTCGATTTTGATGACGACTAGAATCGTCTAACCCCGTACCCACACACTCCGCGTACCATTTGAATCTGCATCATGAATCAGCCCGCCCCCGAAAAGCTCGCCCAACTCCGTCAGGCCCTCGAGGCCTATGAGAATGGAGCAGCTGGGGGCGGGCTTTTTGATCGAGAGGCAGAGGAAGCCAAGGCCAAGGTCCGCTCTCGGGCACTGGGCCTTTTGGATCAGCGTTCTAGGTCCCGGAAAGAGCTCTATGATCGTCTAGTAAAGGCCGAGTTTGAGCCAGATGTCGTTGAGGACGTGCTAGATGATTTAGCCCACGCGGGGCTGGTGAATGACGCAGCCTTTGCACACGAGTGGGTGCGCCAACGGCATAAGCGGCGCGGCAAGTCCAGCTCGGTTCTCAACAGGGAATTGCGGGAAAAGGGCGTGAGCGAGGCCGACCGTGCTGAGGCCCTCGAGCAAATTGACCCTGCCGATGAACAAGCCATGGCGCAGGCCCTTGCGGAAAAGAAGGCTCGCTCCATTAAGACCGTCCCGCCGGATCGCAAGGAGCGCGACAAGGCCCTACGCCGCATCGTGGGTGTGCTGGCACGCCGCGGCTTCAATGAAGGAATGTCATTGCAGATCGCAATCGCAGCGCTTGACGCGCGGTGCGCGGAACTGCGCGCAGAGGACTGATACGGCCAAGGCAGGGTAGCGCCGGAGTGAACAAGTCCGACAGTTATGAGATGCCTAGCTTCATAGCTAAACTATGCCGACGTGGAGCAGACAATCGCAGATAACCGTACTTATGAAGTCCGAACTTTCGGCTGCCAGATGAATGTGCACGATTCAGAGCGCATCTCTGGCCTCTTGGAGGAGGCCGGCTACGCGGCCGCCGGCGAAGGTGTGGAGCCAGATCTCATCGTCTTTAATACCTGCGCCGTGCGCGAAAACGCCGATAAGCGGCTCTACGGCACCTTGGGTGCCTTGAAGAAGACAAAGGAAAATCATCCCGGCATGCAAATTGCCGTGGGTGGTTGCTTGGCGCAGAAAGACAAGGACACCGTCCTAGATAATGCCCCGTGGGTTGATGCTGTCTTTGGCACTCACAATATGGCGGCCCTGCCGACGCTGTTGGAGCGCGCCCGACACAACGATGAAGCCCAGGTGGAAATCGTTGATTCCCTCGAGGCTTTTCCGTCGGTCTTGCCAGCCAAGCGTGAGTCTGCCTATGCCGGCTGGGTTTCTGTTTCTGTAGGCTGCAATAACACCTGCACCTTCTGCATTGTTCCTTCCTTGCGCGGCAAGGAAGAGGACCGTCGGCCCGGCGATATCCTGGCCGAGGTCAAAGCCCTAGTAGACCAGGGCGTATCCGAGGTCACCCTGCTGGGACAAAACGTCAATGCTTATGGCGTCAATTTCGCCGATCCCGATATGCCACGCGACCGTTTCGCCTTTTCTAAGCTGCTGCGCGAGGTTGGCAAGATCGAAGGCCTTGAACGCCTGCGCTTTACCTCTCCGCACCCGGCTGAGTTTACTTCCGACGTCATCGATGCCATGGCCGAGACCCCGGCTGTGTGCCCGCAGTTGCATATGCCCCTGCAGTCTGGCTCCGACAAGGTCCTTAAGGACATGCGTCGTTCCTACCGCACTAAGAAGTTCCTGCGGATTTTGGACGAGGTACGGGAGAAAATTCCGCACGCCGCAATCACGACCGATATCATCGTGGGCTTCCCAGGCGAGACCGAGGAAGACTTCCAAGACACCATGGAGCTTGTGCGCCGCGCTCGCTTTGCCTCGGCCTTTACCTTCCAGTATTCGCCGCGTCCGGGAACCCCGGCTGCGGAAATGGAGGATCAGATTCCCAAGGAAGTCGTCCAGGATCGTTTCGAGCGTCTCGTTGCCCTGCAAGATAGCATCCAGGCCGAGGAAAACAAGAAGCTCATCGGCACGGATGTGGAGCTTTTGGTGCAAGCTGAAGGCGGCCGCAAAAACGATGAAACCCACCGCATGACCGGCCGCGCGCGCGATGGCCGCCTGGTGCATTTCACCCCGGTTGATTCGGATGGCACGGACATTTCGGCGGAGATTCGCCCTGGCGATGTGGTGCATACCCAGGTCACCGGTGCGGGCTCCTTCTTCTTGCTTGCCGACGCCGCCGTTACCTCCCACACCCGTACCAAGGCCGGGGACATGTCTGCTGCCGGCGAAACGCCTACCACCGCACCCATCGGCGTCGGTCTGGGATTGCCGTCGATTGGCAAGCCCGCAGCGGTCGAATCTGGCGATTCCTGCGGTTGCTAGCAGGGGAGTAGGCTAGGGAGCCATGACTGAGGAACATTCGACCACCGTAGCCCATAATGCAGCTAACGCTGAGCGTAGAGCAGCACAAACAATGGACCTCGGCGGTCACAAGGTCACGCTGTGCATTGCAGTGGTGGCCTATCTCCTCTACCTGATTTTGCCCTACGCCGGTCCAGCCCACGGCTGGGAGGCATTGACGTTCGGCACCACCTCAAGTGGCGTCAGGATTTCCATCATAGAAACCGTCTCTGCGTGGCTCGCGCTCATTGGGTTGGGCATTCTTACTCCGGTGACAATGTTCACCCGCCGTGCCACGCCTGGGCTGGTTGCATGGATGCTGGTGACGGTGTCCTTTTTTGCCAACCTATGGGGCTTTTGGCTCCGTGGTTCTACCGCCGACGGGGCGTCGCTGGGAATGTGGGTGGGAATGCTGGCTACTTTCCTAGCATTTCTGGCCTATAGCATGGTGGCGCTGCGCCGCAGCCCAGAGCAGAAGGCCGCCGAAGCTCGCGTGCGCGCCACCGCCGGACAGCTCGATGAGGTGGGCGAATTCCAGTCCAGGATTGACGCGGCACCGCAGCAGGAGCCTCTGGAGGACAATCGCCGCAAGCAAGCCGCCGAACGCCACCGCGCCCAGCGCGGCGAGCAGTAGGCCTACCGCCACTAGTCCCGCAGCCGCAACTCCCACGCAGAAGAGCGGGAGAGTTCCCGGGCGCCCAGGCTACGGTAGATGGCATTCATGGCCGCATCCTTGGCCGCAACGGAACCATAGCAGCGTCGCACCCGCGGCCAATAGCTAGCCACCTCATGCAGCGCTGTGAGCTTGGCTAGCTGCGCAAGTCCGCGGCGGCGGTGGGGGCGATCGGTCACAGTCAGGGTCCACTCACATACCTCAGGATTCGCGTCCTCGTGCCGCGCCATCTCAGTCAGCGCGAGTATGCTCCCGTCCTCGGCGGTGAGTGCGATAAGAAGCGTGTGCCCGCGACGAGAACGCAGGCGGCTGTGCGCTTCGCGCAATCGAGCACGCGTCCACACGATGGGCTCCACCGTCAGATCACCAGTCTCCGCATCTGTGGACGCTAGGCTAAGCAGCCGCATGACCTCGTCGAGATAGCCCTCAGGGATGTCGTAATCTGGCCAGACTCGGGCGGTGATCCCTGCTGGGAGCAGTGCTGCGACAGGGCTTTCGGGGATGTCCATTACCAGCTGGTGCTCCGCATGCCTTTGCGTAAATCCCAGATGGCGGTAGATGCTGCCCATAGCGTCGTAGTCTGGGCCCGCGCCCGGCGGGTGCAATAGTCCCACGTGCGCTACGGTGCGGCCGAGTTTCCGGGCCAACTCCAGTGCCTTCGCCCCCATCCACTCGGCTACTTGGCGCCCCTTCTCATCGAGCTGTTCGCCAGGGAGGGGCAAATCGCACAGCACGCACTCAATCTCTGCTGCCTCGCGCTCTTCTAAAAGCGGCAGGCTAATGTGGATGAACCCGAGGTAATCCAGCTCCGGGCTGGGTTCTATTGCGGGAATCTGCGGCAGTTCTAGCTCAGAAACCTCACCAAGGGTGGAGTCGCCGTCCACTACGGCAAAAAGATGGGTCTGTGATTCGCTAGAACCTTGCAGACGCTGGACCACGCGGCCCGGCGACGTCGATGCCGCGGCATCGCCGCTTGCTTCTTGGGCCGCCAAGTTGGCCCAAAAGACGAAGCTGCGAATGCAGTCCGCAGGTTCGCTGGGCCGGGCGTGAGCGGTAGGCGAGTGCGGCCGCGGTGGCCGCGCAATGTGGACGAGGTGCACTACTTATCGTTGACGGCGTTAGCGGCGGCGTCGGCAAAAGCCTGCCACTGCTCGGCCTGCGCACGCAGATCAGCGGCCTTTTTCGCATTGCCCTTGGCCTCAGTTGCCTCGGCCTGAGAGTTAAACTCATCGACCTTAGCCTGGAACTGCGCCACGCGTGCTTGCGCCTCTGGGTCGGTGCGGCGCCACTCGGACTTTTCTGCCTCGGTGACGCGCTGCTCCAGCGCCTCAATCTTGGACTCGTACTCGCGCACTTGCTTGCGGGGAACGAAGCCTACCTCTTCCCACTTTTCCTGCAGCTCGCGCAGCTTGGCCTTCGCACCTTCGATGCTCTTGGACGGGTCGATCTGGCCGTCGTATTCCGCAATCAAGGCGTCCTTGGCCTTGGCATTTTCTGCAAACTCACGGTCGCGTTCGTCATTGACGGCATTGCGGGCATTGAAGAACTTGTCCTGGGCGGCGCGGAAGCGGGCCCAAAGCTTATCGTCTACGTCGCGCGGGGCGCGGCCGGCGGCCTTCCACTCGGTCATCAAATCGCGGTAGGCGCGGGCGGTGGGGCCCCACTCGGTGGAATCCTGGATGGCCTCGGCACGCTCGACGAGTTCTTCCTTCTTCTTGCGGGCAACCGCACGGGCGCGGTCCAGCTCGGCAAAGTGGGAGCCTCGACGGCGGTTGAAGGAGTCGCGGGCGCGGGAGTAGCGCTTCCACAGGGCATCGTCGGTCTTGCGATCAATGCCCTTAATCTGCTTCCACTCCTCCAAGATCGCGCGGATGCGGTCTCCAGCGGCCTTCCACTCGGTGGAGTTTTCGGCAATCTCTTCTGCTTCCGCCGCCAGCTTCTCCTTGGCAGCAATAGCTTCCTCGCGGCGACGCTCCTTATCGGCCTGCGCCTGCTCGCCGGCTTCTACCGAGTGCTCAATGACGGCAACAAGGCGGCGGTCAAGGGCCGCGATATCACCAATAACCGCAGCGGTAGGCAGGGTTTCGCGCAATTGCGCTGCGGTCTTCTTGATGCCAGCGGCCTCACTGGGGTTGGCGCGCAGGCGGGCCTCGAGCAATTCAATTTCGGTGGAGAGATCGTCGTAGCGCGCGCCATAGTGCTGTAGACCCTCCTCGGGAGTGCCGGCCTGCCATTCGCCAATCTTGCGCTCGCCCTCCGGAGCGGAAACGAAGACGGAACCATCCGCGTCGACGCGGCCCCATTTGGCCGGGTCATTCTTGCTTGGTGCCTGCACGGGAACAGGCTTTGCGGTGGGGCGAGGGCCCTTCTTGGGCATGGAACCTGGGGTAGGGATGGGAGACATGACAAGCCCTCCTATGCATAGATCGCCGCGCGTCACGGCTGCCGAATAAAATCACTCGATACATTACCGCGAATATCCCGCGCGTGCCCAGATTCTATTTAATTACCTCCACTTGGGTAGATAGTATGGAGGAATAATGTTCAATCTCATGGTAATGCCAGCCTCACCGGCTCTGGCCGTGGAGCTTTCCGCTCATGACGCCGCCTCCCGCGCACTACTTGCTGCTGCCCGTACGCTCGCAGTGGAGGCTGCGGCCGCCGGAATAGCGGAAGTAGATATCGTCGGCAGCCAGGATAAGCGCTGGTATACCGCCCATACCGGTAGCTTACGGGCCTGGGGCGCGGCTACGGACCTAGGCGGCGGCAACTTTCTTCCGGAGATCATGGCCCGGTACGTGCTGCACAGCGTGCCGCAGCTTGAAGCCCGCGCTAGCCGGGAGCACATCGGCCAGCCGGATCCGGCGGCGCTGACCATCGTGGTGGCAGATGGCAGCGCGGGTCTGACCGAGCGCGCCCCCTTGGCGCTGGTTCCCGGTGCCCAGGAAGCGCACGAGTGGTGCGAGGAGGTGCTCATGGGGGCGTCGGCAAGCAAGGCAGGCGAGTGGCTGTCCCAGCGCGGTGTGGTAGAGCCCGCGCTGTGGGAGCAGTTAGCAGGACTACAACCAAAGAAGGCGCAGTTGCTGGCCACCGACGCCACCCTGGGTGTTGGCCGCTACGTTGCAGGGTGGGAGGTCTAATGCGCCCGATTGCAGTGTTTGGACCCACCGCCTCCGGCAAATCTGCGCTGGGGTTGGCGCTGGCGCAGCAGCTGGACGGCGAGGTGGTCAACGTCGATTCCATGCAGCTCTACCGCGGTATGGACATTGGCACCGCCAAGCTCACCCCCGCCGAGCGCGAGGGAATCCCGCACTACCAGCTCGATGTGTGGGACGTGACCGAGACTGCTTCTGTGGCCCGCTACCAGCGCGATGCCATCGCGGACGTGGAAGGCATCATGGCCCGCGGCAAGACGCCAATCCTGGTCGGCGGCTCCATGCTTTATGCCCAAGCGCTTGTCGACGACTGGCAGTTCCCACCCACCGACCCCGCCGTCCGCGCCAAGTATGAGGCCCGGCGCGTAGAAATCGGTACCGATGCCCTGCACGAGGAGCTAGCGCAGGTGGATCCGGCCGCAGCCGCCATCATTGAAGATAAGGACCCACGTCGCACAGTGCGCGCGTTGGAGGTCATCGAACTGACCGGTAAGCCTTATAAGGCTAGCCAACCGCCGAAGGATGCCCCGCCGCGGTGGGGCACCCGTTTGCTCGGCCTGCGCACTACCGCAGATTGGCTTAATCCGCGCATCGAGCTACGCACGCGCCAGATGTTTGAGCGCGGGCTCATCGAGGAAGTCGAGGGCCTCCAATCCCAAGGCTTGGTGGCCGATTCCACGGCCGGGCGCGCTATAGGGTATGCGCAGGTATTCCAAGCCCAGCGCGGCGAGCTTACGTGGAATGAGGCCGTCGAGCGCACAATTACCGGGACACGGCGCTATGTGCGCCGCCAACGTTCCTGGTTCAACCGCGATAAGCGGATCATGTGGCTGGATGCCGCGGGCGATACGACCGCCCAGGCGCTGCGCGCGCTAGGGTAGGGAGCATGAAATTTGCCAAGGGTCATGGAACTGAGAACGACTTTGTCATCGTCGAGGACCACGCGGCCGCCACGCCGCTTTCCCCCGAGCGCGTAGCGGCGCTGTGTGATCGCCGCGCCGGTATCGGCGGCGATGGTGTGCTGCGCGTCGTGCGCGCCGAGGCCTTGCTCGCGGCCGGGGAAATCGAGTCGCTGCCCGAGGGCATCGCGTCCAGTGACTGGTTCATGGATTACCGCAACGCCGACGGTTCCGTGGCCGAAATGTGCGGCAATGGCACCCGCGTTTTCGCCCACTGGCTGCGCTCGCGCGGCCTGGTGGAAGAAGACGAGTTCACCATCGGTACCCGCGCCGGCGCCAAGCGCGTGACGGTGCACTCGTGCGATGAGCATGCGGCTGAGGTCACCGTGGAAATGGGGCCGGCCGAAGTAACGGGTGTATCTACCGCGTCTATGGGCGGGGAGAGCTACGCCGGTCTAGGCATTGACATGGGCAACCCCCACCTCGCGGCCGTGGTGCCGGGGCTGGACGCCGAGGGCCTTGCAGCCAAGACCTTCGAGCAGCCCGTCATTGATGATTCTTTCTTCCCCGCCGGCGTGAATGTTGAGGTCGTGACCCCGCTGCGCGATGGCCACGTGCATATGCGCGTCTTTGAGCGCGGGGTAGGAGAGACCCGCTCCTGCGGCACCGGCACCGTGGCGGCCGCGACCGCCGCGCTTGCCGACGCCGCCGTTGACCACACCACCACCCCTCACGGCACCGTGCACGTACACGTCCCCGGCGGGGAAGTGACGGTGGACATCTACGAGGGTGGCTCGCGCCTGACCGGCCCGTCCGCCATCGTTGCCACCGGCGAGACCTCCCTTTAGACTGCGTCGGGCCCGACGCGCGCGGTGAGTGCTTAGGCGCTGCGCCCTTCGCCTTCCTCTTTCTCGAATGCTTGCTCTTCGAGGGCTTGGCGGCGCAGGGCGCGATTTTTTACTTCGTTCTTTTCATACTTCGGCCCGAGCGCAAAAGCGGCGCGGCGGGCCGATAGCCATGCTTCCTTGAGCTCGCGAGCCCGTCCATCGGTCACCTTCAGCAAGGACTCCAGCTCGTTGGTGCTGACCTCTTCCGCGTTGACGCGCAGGTTCAACCGGCGCAGGAACCGTCGGGCGCCCGAAGTTTCATAGTGGAAGGCTTCGATGGTGGGGTCGGAGCAATCCAGATCTAAAAGCGCCGGCCGGTAGAGCGTGCGGTCCGCGATCTTCTCGGCCGCCTCGGAGGACCGGAAGTCTTCGTACTCCGCCAAGATGTCCTCAATATCTTCGGCAGAGAGCCGAATAGAGCTGCGCAGCGCCGCCTGCTCCGAGGCATCCGGCCGTGCGTGGAGCATAAGCAGTGCCGCCGCGATAAGTAGTGCCGCGATGAAAACCCCGGGAAGTTTTAGGGTTGCCACAACCGCCACTGATCCGACCAGGATCAGCGTGAGAACCAGCACCCGCCGGATTCTCGCATTTTCCGGAAAAGGCATCCACACAGCTATTCCACCAGGCCTTTGCGTCAGTTCTTAGTGGCCGCCGCAGCCGCAGCCACCAGAGCCACAACCGCAGCCAGCGCCGTCGCCGCAGCCACCGCTGGGCATTTCAATAGAAGCCGTCAGCAAGGCGGTGCCGGCCACGATAGAGTCCTTGGCCGGTAGCTCGTCGCCCCCCGCAGGTAGGCAGAGATCAAAGGGGAAAAGGCCATCCATGACGAGGTGGGCGAATTTCTCGCCGGTTAGCTCATTGGTACGCCACTCGGATTCCATGACGCGGGCCGCAAAGGTAGCGGCTGGGGTAGGAACCTCCGCGCCAGAGCCGGAGGAGATAACCTTCGCTCCCGCGGACTCAAAGAGCGCCGGGAATTCGCCCTCGGCCGCCTCATAGGCAGCGGCGGACTCGTAGGTGCGGACATCAAGGCCCATGGCGGTGAGGGAGATTTGCTGCCATTGCTGCAAGGGTTCGTCGGCAAGCAAAGGCCCCTGCGCCAAGTTCGCGGTGGCCTGGGCGATGGTGGTGCCGAAAGGATCGATAATCTCCAGCAGGGCGAGGACATCGTTGACCATCTCCACGTGGGCGAACCCCTGCGTAACGGCATTGAAGCCAATGAAAGTAGCAAAAGGTTCCACCGCGAGGATATTGAGCTGCGCGCCCGATGGATCGGTGAACTGAATCAGCTGACCACCGCGTACCTCGCCGGTAACGGCTAAGCGATCGCTAGCGATAGCGGCCTCGACGGCATCCTGCCATCGTTCGAAATTGAGGCCAATGGCCTGCATCTCGGTATTCTGCTTAGCCCCAGTGTCCTTAACGTTCATGCCCGCCATTGTATCGCCTTGCGCAGCCAGCTAAGAATCCGCAATTCCCGCTTTCGGCCGCAACATGCCAAAATGAAAGGTAGTATGACCGAATTTTCCCAGCACAATAACGACGATCTCCTTGCCCGCGCGTTCCGCGATAATGACGCCCCGGCCGTACCAGAGGCGACGCCCACCACCGGTGACCTTGACCTGGCAGAGCGCAACGCCTTCCGCCGCGTTACCCGTGAGACCACCATCCGCGCCGAGGACACCACCGATGGCTATGAGGTGGAGTACCGTAAGCTGCGCCTCGAGCGCGTCATCTTGGTTGGCGTGTGGACCGAAGGCACCGTGGCCGAAGTCGAAGCCACCATGGACGAGCTCGCGGCGCTGACCGAGACCGCCGGCGCCGAAGTAGTAGAGATGATCTACCAAAAACGTGATAAGCCTGATCCCGGCACCTTCATTGGCTCCGGCAAGGTCAAGGAATTGCACGACATCGTCGAGGCCACCGGCGCCGATACCGTGGTATGCGATGGCGAGCTCAACCCCGGCCAGCTCACCGCTCTCGAACGCGCGCTTAACACCAAGGTCATTGACCGCACGATGCTCATCCTTGACATCTTTGCCCAGCACGCCAAGTCCAAAGAAGGCAAGGCACAGGTCTCCTTGGCGCAGCTGGAATACCTCTACACCCATACCCGTGGTTGGGGCGGCAATCTTTCGCGCCAGGCGGGCGGCCGCGCCGGCTCCAACGGCGGTGTGGGCCTGCGTGGTCCCGGTGAGACCAAGATCGAGACGGATCGCCGTCGCATCCGCACGGAGATGGCTCGGTTGCGCAGGGAGCTGCGCGCTATGAAGACCGCCCGTGAGGTCAAGCGTTCCAAGCGCCAGCGCTCAACCATCGCGCAGATAGCCATTGCCGGTTATACCAATGCTGGAAAGTCCTCGCTCATCAACGCCATGACCGGCGCCGGCGTGCTGGTGGAGGACGCACTTTTTGCCACCTTGGATCCCACCACCCGCCGTGCCACGCTTGCCGACGGCCGCCAAGTCGTCTTCACCGACACCGTCGGGTTTGTCCGCCACCTGCCCACGCAGCTGGTCGAGGCCTTCAAATCCACCCTAGAAGAGGTACTGGCCGCCGATATTATGCTGCACGTGGTCGATGGCTCTGACCCATTCCCGCTCAAGCAGATTGAGGCGGTCAACCAGGTCATCTATGACATTGTGTCCGAAACCGGCGAGCAGGCCCCGCCCGAGATCATCGTGATCAATAAGATCGACCAGGCCGACCCGCTGGTGCTCGCCGAGCTGCGTCACGTACTCGACCACGAGGACGTCGTTTACGTATCCGCGCGAACGGGCGAGGGAATCGACGAGCTTACCGCGCGCGTAGAGCTCTTTCTCAACGCCCGCGATAGCCACGTCAAGCTGCAGGTTCCCTTTACCCGCGGCGATGTGGTGGCCCGCGTCCACGCCGAGGGTACGGTGCGCCACGAGGAGTACACGGCTGATGGCACGCTTGTCGACGTCCGCCTTCCCGCACCCACCGCCCGCGAACTCGCCGAATTCATCGTGGAGGAAGTTTCCTAAAACCAGCCCGGGTGATCCATAATTAAGGCTCGTGAGCTTAAAAGGTTGGACCGTCCACGGAGACGGTAAAAGGATTGCACCGGGCGCGGTCGTAGCGCCGGAAGAACGACTCAGCTGGGGCCGAACCATCGGCATCGGAATGCAGCACGTGGTGGCCATGTTCGGCGCTACGCTTTTGGTTCCCACCTTGACCGGATTCCCCGTCAATACGACGCTGCTCTTTTCCGGTCTCGGCACAATTTTATTTCTGCTTATCACGCGCAACCGGTTGCCGTCCTACCTCGGCTCCTCGTTCGCGTTCATCGCACCGCTTTCGGCGTCGCAGCAGTACGGCATCGCCGCGCAAGCGGGCTCCATTTTGGTCACCGGCCTCGTCTTGGCCGCGGTGGGTGTGGCAGTCAAAATCGCCGGCCGCCGCGTCTTGGACGCCGTCATGCCGCCGGCCGTGACCGGTGCGATTGTGGCCCTCATCGGGCTCAACCTGGCGCCGAATGCGGCCGAGAACTTCGCCTCCCAGCCGCTCGTGGCCGCCGTGACGCTACTCGTCATCCTGCTGGCCACCGTCGCCGGCCGCGGCATGGTCTCGCGCCTGTCCATCCTGCTCGGCGTGGTCGTCGGCTGGGTCTTCGCGGCGCTGACCGGCAACCTCGGTGATGACGCCGTGGCGGCCATCGATGCCGCCCCGTGGGTGGGCCTGCCGGAATTCCACGCGCCTTCTTTCAACGTTTCCGCCATTGCCGTGGCGCTTCCCGTGCTGGTAGTTCTCATCGCGGAAAACGTCGGCCACGTCAAGGCCGTCTCCGAGATGACAAAGCGCGATCTCGATGACCTGGCCGGTGACGCCCTGATTGCCGATGGCCTCGCGTCCACCCTTGCCGGCGGCTTCGGTGGCTCCGGTACCACGACCTACGCCGAAAATATCGGCGTGATGGCCGCAACGCGTGTTTATTCCACCGCCGCCTACTGGGTAGCAGCCTTTACCGCTATCCTTTTGGCCTTCGTGCCGAAGTTTGGTGCGCTGATCTTTACCATCCCCACCGGCGTTCTCGGCGGCGCTTGCATCGTGCTGTATGGACTCATCGGCATGCTGGGTGTGCGCATCTGGATGGATAATAAGGTTAATTTCAATAACCCGGTCAACCTGACTGCGGCCGCGGTGGCGCTGATCGCGGGCATCGGCAACCTGACCCTCACCGTAGGTGGGGTCTCCCTCGAGGGCATTGCGTGGGGCTCGGTTGGCATCATCGTGGCCTATCCGATTATGAAAAAGCTCTACGATTCCGTCGGCGAGGGACACGGCGCCAAGTACTAATTTTCAACCTGTGAATAACTGCCCATCGCGCGCCCGCGGCGGGCAGTTTTGTTGACGGGCCAACGCGGGTTATCCACAGCGGGCCGATATGCGGCTCGCACGGGCCTGCGGGTGCTGTTTAACTCAACGGCATGACCGCATTAGACGCATACTTAAACGCTGTGGGCGCCGGCATGGACATTATCGCCGCCGTTCAGGGGCTCAGCGATCGTGAGCTGATCGCGCGAGGCGCCTCAGATATAGCCGCGCGCGACCTGCTGCGTTTATGCGATACCTACTTCGGCCGGTGCGGCTTTGCCGCCAAACAGCGAGCGGCGCGGCAGACTTGGCATTCCCTTGACGTGCTACTGCTGATTGAAAAATACGCCCTGCGCTTGCCGACGCAGCGCGATGCCTGGACCCTACGCACCGAACTGTGTGCCTTTCGCGGCAGCGCCACCGCCCTGGAAAAGCGTGCCCGCGCTTTGGTACGCGAACTGCGACCGCGCCGCGCGCCCGAAAAGGGAGTACGAATTACCCGCCGCTCCGGCGGCCCGTGGTCATTGACCATTACCGGGGATTCGGCCGATGTGGCGGATATGCACGCTGCATTGGATGCCAATAAGCCGCTGGAATCTGCCAAAGACCTCTTCTTTGGCAAGGCGGATGCGTCGCGCACAACGGTGACGACGCAGGTGGTTCTCACCCTCGACGAGCTCGATCGCGTAGTAGACGGAGGCGGAGAGGAAATCACCCTCCAACTCACCAATGGCGCTCGAATCACCGGAGCCGAGCTTGTCGCGCGGACACTGAGCGACCACGGCTATGTCACGCTCGTCCATCCCCATGAGGGGCCGGTTAACCTCTACCGGACCTCGCGCGTAGCCAACGATAAGCAGCGGATCATGGCGGCTGCGGTCAACCCGGTATGCCCGTGGGAGAGCTGTAACTATCCTGCCGACAAGTGCCAGATTCATCACCTCAAAGCCTGGAAGCATGGTGGCGAGACCAACGCTGCGAACCTCATGGGTGAATTGGTGTAAAACTACAGATATGACCACAAAGACCACCACCACAACGCTGCCCGCCGGTATCTACGTGCGCATTTCCCTAGACAAGCACGACGGCGCCGGTGTTGAGCGCCAAGAAGAAATGTGCCGTAAATTGGCCGCCGAGCACGGCCTTGAGGTCTCCCGCGTATATTCCGATAACTCAATTTCGGCCTACTCAGGGAAAGACCGCCCCGGCTTCATTAACCTTTTAGCCGACGTTAAAGCACGCAAGATAGGCGCGGTGCTATCGTTCGCACCCGACCGGATTAGCCGCAATGTGGGTGAGTACGAACTATTCAAGGCCACGCTTAAGAACACGCATTGCCGCCTTATCTACGTCAATGGCGGCGAGCAAGCCCTAGACGACCCCAACGCCGACCTTATTAGCACCATGTTGTCGGGTGTGAGCCAGTGGGAAAGTGCGATTAAGTCCACCCGTGTAGCCGCGGCCTTTGCACAGCACCGCAGCCGTGGGGACTATCCCACCAAGCCCAACCGGCTGTTTGGATACACCCGCAGCGGTGAGCCTCACCCCACCGAGGCGGCCCTTGTACGTGACGCGGCAACCCGTATCTTGGCAGGGGAGTCACTACGTCGCATTGCCCGTGAATGGGAGGACAAGGGCGTTACCACAACCAGCGGCGGGCGCCCCAATGCACAGAACTTACGTAAGAGCTTGCTAACGCCAACAATGGGTGGGTTCACGCATTACGGGTTAAAGAAAAAGGATTACACCGCCGCCGAGTGGGAGAAGTTGAGCGCGTGGGACAAGCTCGGAATCATTGGCCGCGGCAATTGGGAGCCGGTGCTCGACCCCGAGGTATGGCAGGCGTTGTGGGCACATCTGACCAACCCGGCTCGCACGACCAACCGTGTAGGCAACGCCCCGCAACACTTGCTTAGCGGAATTGCGCTGTGTGGCAAGTGTGGCGCGCCCATGTCCTGCCGTAAAAAGTGGTACAAGAAAAAAGGCGAGGGACAGCCCAAGCGTGTCTATTGGTGCAAGGGACGCGGTGGCGGGCACCCAACCCGTATAGCCGAGCCGCTGGAGCGCTATATTACCGACCTTGTCCTTGCCCGGCTTTATCAAGCAGACATTATCGGGGACTTAGCCGCCGGTGTGGATACGGACCGCCGCGCCGAGCTGACAGCAACACGCGATATGGTGCGCGGGCGTATGGCCGACCTTGAGCAACAGGCCACACTAGGAAATGTAAGCATGGACCAGTTTGGCCGTATGAACAAAGCGTTAACAGACCAGCTCGAGGCTATCGACGCCGAGCTTGTAGAGCTGGCAGGCGCGGGCGGTGTCTTATCCGAGGTGGCCGGGGTGACAGACGTTCGCGCGTGGTGGGCAACAGCCACGCTCGAGCTAAAGCGCGAACTTATCCGGGCGCTAATGACTATCACCATAGAGCACACCGGCGGCCCGCAATCTAAGTTCAACCCCGAATACGTCACCGTAGATTGGAAGGTGTAGCCATGGCCTCTCGCGTACTGAAAATTAAATGTAAGTGTCGGCCTACGCCACAGGGGGCGCCGCGGCCGGTATCCAACCTCATGTGGCTTAAGCAATCTGCCCACGCTAACCACTACATGGCACCGGCTTTTGACCGGCAGGTGCGTAACGCTGTGGTGACCGATCACGGGCACCAGCCCAATGAGCCTGTAGGGGAGAACGTCTACACCTTGGAATGTACCAAGTGTCGCCGCGTGCATACGGTGAAGTTTGCACAGCTCGTTGAGTGGTGGGGCGATTATCTCAATGGGGGCACCCCCTCGGTTGAACTATGAAATTCTATAGTTTATAATTGGGGCATAACTTTATCGGCGTGGTTACCAAACGAGCCTCTACCAGCGTCAATGCTAGGTAAACGGTATTCACCACATTAAGCCGCGGGGAGCCTCCATACCCTGCCTAAACGGTGGCCTTATAACCTCTCTCCCGAGAGAGGTGTGAAAGGTATGCCGAAATGGCCCCCAAAGAATCACCAACCGTATATCGCCTAAACGGGCGCCTAAACGCGCAAAGGCGCTGGCACCCGGGTGCTGATACCACCGAGCTGGAACAAGACCTAGCCGCGTTCCGAATCAGTGAGTACGCCCGCAAAATCATGGCCGAGGCGCCTGCCCTCACCCAAGCTCACATTGACGATGTAACCGCCATTTTGTCCAAGGCGGGTGCATAGCCGTGGCTGAACCTAATTTCTTTCAGGGCATGAGTGCCGAAGTTCAAATTTACAATCTAATTGACTTCATGGACGTTGTGAGCGGCGACCGCAATGACGACAACCGCGGCGACAATATCGTGCTTGAGATTGTCAACGCCATGCAGCGCCTAAGCTGCCCGCTTATCTACGTGGGAGAGCGCGACATTTTCCCGGCCATGGTTCACCACCTCGTTGTGGTCACCGACCCGGCCTACCGTGAGCAGTGGGTTACCCGTGTGCACATTGAGGCCGCCCACGGCGACGACGATATGGCGCGCAAGTTCCGTATCACCCTTAAATCTGGCAGCGGTGACGACGTGAACGAAAATACCCGGTATTTCAATTCTGTGTATGACTTCATGCCGGTGTTGTTGGCAATTGCGCTTATCGCCAAGGAACGCCCCGGCCGCCCGGTGGAGTGGTCCGAGATTGAAACCATGCTGTCGTTTGCCGGTAGCAAAGACTTTGTAAAGCCATGGACACCAAGGGTTAACGGCCCGGCAAAGGAGGTTTGGCAGTGACCACACCCGCAATGACGCCTACGCAGCGTGCCGAGTATATCCGCCTTTCTTTCGCCACGATGGACACCCTCAAGGCTGCCCACGAGGCACGCCGCGCGCCTGCCTTAAGCCCCGAGCGCCTAGACCGCTTGACCTCCATCTACCGGGCCAATAAGGCGGTGGTGTAGATGGAACCAATATGTCTGCACCCCGGCACCGTCGTGGGCGTATGGGAGCAAACCGGCGCGGGGTGGGTATTGGGAGACTTATTCACCATTGCCACCCCTCCGAGAATCTATTACACGGTTCCCGAACCGCCGCCCCACATGACGTTCTTAGCCGACCGCCCGCAAACCCTCGAAGAGCGCCGCCAACTACGCCGCCGCCTTGGCAACCGCGGTGAACCAAAAGGTGAAGTACTCCCCAACAATCTAAGGCAGCGGCCCAAGCCTGCCCCCTCTAATCAAAAGTGGGTGGAAGTAGGCCTTGTCCTGCCTTGGTATCACGGCAAGAAATCGCGCATGGAAAAGACCCCCGCCGAAAGGACTCACAGCGAGGGCCACCATGCCACCACCAACAACAAAGAAAGTGACAGTTACTATGGTAACCCATAATTTTGAGTCCACACAGTCCGCACAGCGTGGTTTGAGCCTAGCTGAATGGGAACAACGCACCCCATGGGAAACGGTACTGGCAGGCGCCGACCTGCCCGAGGGCGCCCGTTTCAACCGCTGTGACGACCCCGACGCCAAGTTTGAGGACACCGAGCGGTGGACAGACGCCCTCTATGAGGACGACGACGCGATTGAACTCATTGCCCACGAGGCCCACCTTGAGCTTGCTGACGCTGACAGTGAGCCGCCATTGTGGTGGCCTAGGGAATCTACCAAGCCGGTGGACAAGCTCACAGCCTATGCCGGTATGCGTGAAATCAGTAGGGCCGAGGCGGCGCGCGCAATTGGGCTTGACGAATTAAGCGTTATTGAGTCTATGGAGTGGATATTTTCCTACCCCGGTCTAGACAAGGTTGCCAAGGCAGCCAAGGCCCGCGGCGTGAACCCGTGGGGCGTGCTTGGCGCTGTCATGGCGTGGGTGGCCGTCGACATTCCGCCCGAGGTCACCACGCTTAGCGAACAAAAGGGTAAAGGCACATTCAACCTTTTCGTGGCGCTGTGTGGCGAGCCGGGCGCTGGCAAGGGGCGCACCATGGAACTTGGCGGCGATATGGTTCGCCGTGAGATACGAGGCAATTTTGTCACCGCTGGATACAATAAGCCGACGCGCGCTCCGGTTGGTTCGCCCGAGGGCATGATTAGCGCGCTAAGGCCACGTACCGCAGCCGAGGACGAGGACGAGGACAACCAGCCCCCAGAGCTTGCCCGCGTTATTTTCGAGGTTGCCGAAATTAACCGTCTTTATGGTGAGCGGCGCACCCAAGAAAGCACTCAAGAGGGCACCTTGCTGTCGATGTGGTCTAACGAGAACGTGGGAGTGTTGCGCAAAAAGGAACAGGACACGCTCGCCGTCGACGCGTGGTCGTATCGTGTCTGTTTCCTTGTCGGTGCACAGGCCAAGTGGGTGCACCGCCTAGCAGGGGAGACCTCGGCCGGTCTTGCACAGCGGTGGCTGTATCTGCCCGCCGCCACTACGCACGTTGAGCGCCCACAGCTAGGCAGGAAAAGGAATGCCGTCGAGGTGGAAATTCCCACAATCGACATTCCGGCCGAGGTATGGAATGCCACCAAGCCTGTTGTTATCGACAATTACGTCCAATATGCCTTGGAGCTACAGGCCTATTTTCTACGAAAGGCCGACGCTGAAAAGCGCCCTGTGGACCCGTTCAACGTGCACCGCGCCTACAACCAAGCTCGAGTTGCCGCCGCGCTTGCTGTCATTACCCGCGGCCGGTTGGAAGTCTCCCCCGAGGCGTGGCACCTTGCCGGGGTGGTTATGGACGTCTCCGACCTCACGCGCGCTCGCATTGTGCGTGAGTATGAGCACCATGAGCGCCGTGACCGAGTTGAGGCCGCCGCTGACAAGGTTGGTGTCCATGACGAGGCCGTTGTTAAGGCAGCCGAGACAAAGATTGTTAAGGTGCTCAAGGATAACGGCGGGACCATGCCGGGCGGCAAGTTACGCAATACCTTGAGTAAACCACAGCGTGAGGTTAGCGAGCAGGCCGTTAACAACCTGAAACAGTCCGGTGTTATCAGTGTTGAGGAAATAGAGGCCAAGGGAAACCGGGCGGCGTGGTATCTGTTCAAGCTCAACAAAGCAGGGTAGGCACTTAAATGGGTAGGGTAGGCTCCTATGCGAGCCTACCCTGTTTGTGCAGGTAGGGCTATATTTTTGGGGTAGGGTAGGCAGGGTAGGCAGGGTAGGCTGTGTATAGCTCCCCACAGCTACGGCACTTCTACTATAGAGACCTTATAATTAATAATAATATATTATAAATATACATATAGTACTGGAAGGCTGTGGGGTGGGTTGGATACCTAAAGCGGTGCCTACCCTGCCTACCCTACCCAACCTCACTTGACCTGCATGTTTAGGAGCCTACCCTAAGTGCCTACCCTGCCTTGTAGCTGCCTACCCTTACAACATAACCGCAGGTCGGCAATAAACCAGCGGTGTGAAGTGAACGAAAAGACCTCAAGCAAACAATCATGTTTGCCTATCAATAACGAGCTTTGGCGACAATCGGCAAGGCTGTGGACAGCTCATTGCTTCCGCTGTGTGGACATGCCTCGCGCCACGGCCGCGCGTAGTGAGCAACGCCAATGAAAGATGGAAATGAATAATTGGAAACCTCGCGTATAATTTCCATTGGCCTAGTCTCCGGCCCCTTGCCGGGGTGGGGGTGACTCCCCTCCGCCTCGGCCTCTCTATCCTCCCGGTATATGGACTTTTGTACCGCGTAACCCAAATGCTCGGAACCGATACACAATAAACCCCCTCATGCCGTGAATAAACCATGCATAAAATGGCTGTAGAGCACCAACGCGAAAGGAATAACAGCCGTGACTAGCCCACAGACACCCCGCAAAAAGCGCGATAAGACCAACGCCCCTTATGCCTTTTCCCACTCATGGCGCAAAAAGGTCACCATGTGGCGGCGCAAACTTGAGCGCGACCCAGCTTTGGCTGTGTGCTGGTTGTGCGGTGGCGCTATCGATATGAACTTGCCGCCAAAGCACGGCCGGGCGTTCACCCTCGACCACCTTGTTCCCCTTAGCCAAGGCGGTGACCTCATGGGAGAGGTAAAACCCGCGCACCGCTCGTGCAACTCCGCTCGTGGTGATGGGCGCCGTTCCCGCCGCGGGCCTAATCCACCTACTTTGTTGGACTGGTAAACCACGCCGAGGGCCAAACAGCGCGAAATCAACGCCTCACGCGGCCATGGACGGCCTTTCACGCCTCGGCGGTATAACTTTACCCGGCCACGCCCCTACAGGGCGCGAGAGAGGCACACAGGCCCGTTTGACCAAATCGCACGCACCGACGCCGAGGGCAATACCTATTGGACGCCGCCGCGCCCGGCCGCCTAGTACCCCCGCAGTGGCAATCTTGGCGGCGCGGCTGTGAAGTACCCCCGTTTGCTACCCCCGGTCGTGCCAGCGACATAAACACAGCCATGTTATTTAACCTTGGACAATGCCGAAAAGGTACCCATTTCCAGCATGAATAGTACCTTTTCTAATTCTTGCCAACGCCGCTAATACGGCTCACAATAAAAGGCAAGGGGCACGCCCCTAATCCCAAACCACATGTGCTTGCACGACCTCCGGTCACTTCTCCCATAGGACTCACTGTCACTATCCACCAACTTGAGTAAAGGACATTGAGCTATGGCTACAGAGCCAATTGCACACTTCTCTAATCGCGTTGCCGCTGTATCGGCCGCGCTAAGCATGACGGGTGCCCGCCCGGCCGCCGCCGAGGCTATGGCACGAGCGGACGAAAAAATTTCCGCCCGCATGGCTGACTTTGACGACCACTACGCCAATAAGGCGAGCGACGACAAGCTAAAGGCCGCGGCCGCCAAGTGGGTGAAGCTCAACAGGGCTAGTTTCAAAGACCTAGACGAGCTCATTCTTTCCCCAACCCCTACCGAAAACACCACTGTTCCTATTTACGTCAATGACGGGTGGGGCGGTAAGTGGGAGTATCACAATGCCTCAACCCCCGAGGCCCGCCGCCTAGCTACAGCGCGCAAGCACGTCTTGAATGGACTTATTGCAAAATATGACAAGCCTGACTATTCCACCGAGGCGCTAATTGAATCGTGCAAGCCTGACGTGCGTGCATGGTTCGACAATCTGGCAACGGAATACACCGAGGCCGTGGCAGCACTAGACGACAACGCTCGTGACCGTGCCCGCCGCGGCAACCACATGACCTCAATTCTTGAGTTGATTGACCTTGCCACTACGCCCGAGGCCACTATCACGGCCTACCGCCGGGCGGTGCGTGCATGGAAGATGATAGACAACAAAGAGGCACATGAATCACTAGCCCGCGCCATGGCTTTCCATGATGTAAGCGACACGCCTGACCCCGAGCGTGACGTGTTCCGCCGCTTGGAAGAAATGACCAGCAACCGGGCGCGCTACCGTGCCCTTATGTTCGACGCCCAAACGTGTGCACTAAGCGCGCTTGGCATGGGAGATATTGAGGCGGTGTGCAAGGGGCTTGGACATATCGCGCCGCTGGCCGACCCGCTTGGCGACGACCTGCCCGAGCTTGAACACCGCATTGACGCTATTAGGGCAGTTGACGCGTGGCTGGATTACCGTGAGCGCACTGTTGGCGACCCCTATCGTGGAAAGGGCTGGCACGAGCCGTATGAGCGGTTCGGCATGGCCACCCCCGAGCAGTCACTAGCGGCGCTCAAGGAATACAACCCGACGGTGTTTGAGTACAAGACCGACAACGCCGACGACTATGACCTTGACGCGGTAGACGACCCCTACGAGAACTAAATGCCATGGACGGCCTCGACCTGAATGTGTGGCCATGCCACCCGCATGGCTCATGGCAGAGGGCCTTAGCTCACAAAGCTATGGGGCTGCCTGTAGACGACGAGGACGCTAAGGTCCTAGCGGCGTGGGATAAAGAGGGAAAGAACGCCCACGTTAAGCAATCGCGTATAAAACAGCACAGGCAATATGTGGCACGTGTGGCAGCCGCGGCCCGTAGTCATATTGGGCCTCGAGAGGTCGTGGGGTGCCGTGAACTATCCCGCCGGGTTGCAGAGGCCCCTGACATGCCCTCCCGAGTTGAAGTGGCGGGCGTGTTGAAGGCGCTCAAACCGGGGCGAAGCTATGGCGGTCTTACCAAGCGCTATATAGACAACCTGAGTGGACACCCCGGCCATTTTTTCGCCCGGCATGAACGTGACTTTGACATCTTCATTGCACGGCGAAAGGCCTACCGGGCTGAAATTGGCAGGCGGGTCTGTGCCCAATACATCAACGCCGGGCAAGAAAGAGAAAGGAAACACAGCTAATGGCCTACAGAGATGAACTAACCGAGATTGGCGCTCGCGTCTATGGGCGCAGCACCAACACCGAGACCGGACAATTGGGCGCTCGTATTTATGGTCGCTGTGACGAAACAGACTCGGCACAACTAGGTGGCCGCGTCTATGGTCACAATGATGAATTGGACGCCCTCGGCCACCGCGTCTACAACCCCACCCACGGGGAGGTTGTGAGCTACCAACAGGACGACCCCGCCGAGGAGGAGGAGGAGTCTCGGCCATGGCGGCTAAATGAGTCACGCCCCGGCCCCGGTGCTCACCACCTCGACGACGCGGGGCAAGAGGACGACCTCGACGCTATCGGCGCCCGTATCGCACGCGGGGGCGGCGGCGTAGAGGGAATTAAGACCGCCGATAACCGAGACACGAACTACTACGTCACAGGCACGTTCGGCCTGCCCGGCTTTGATTACTGATAAAATAAGGGCGTAGTTGGTTAGCCAACTATATTGTCAAGGCCTCACCGCCCCGGTGCTTACCGTACGAGCACCGGGGCAGTGTTCTATGTCTTTTATCTAGTTGGCTGTAGTCGTACGAAATATGTAAATGTTCCTTAGCAGAGCGCTGCAGGTCCTCCGGACAGCCGTTTATAACATATGTAATTTCTTTTGACGGCAAGCCCTTCCCCTCATTAATTTGACGGAACTTCCGAAGGCTGCCTGCCGCTTCATCATTTCTTGCAAGCCATTCTTCTAGGCATTTACACACTTCAGGGTGCGTGACGTCTAGGTTTAGATCCTTTAGATAGTCTTCGTACCGCTTAAAAAGTTGCCGGTATTTTTCCAGGTCCTCCGGACCAGATGCTCTCGTTGCCTCGGCTTCACGCATCTTTCTGATGCACTCGGACACAGCCCGGCGTTGGCTCGCGTAATCCTCACGTCGCACTTGTTCCAACCGTTCCCGGTCACGTCGTTTATTGTTATAAACCACGCTACCAATGGAAACAATAGGGGAAATGATGGCGCTCAAAATCGGAATAACAATGTCCCAAGGAATGTTCATAGAGCAAGCATAGAGGCGTTAGCCCCTACCCGCGTACCGGCGGCGACCGTTCAACGCCTTAAATCGCATTTCCCACCTGCATGTTTGCACCCTTTGGCGGTGGGGCCGGGCAGGGCAGGTGCTACCCCCTAAAGGGTTAACACTAATTCACCAATTAGCAACCTTGCGACATGCTGTCCATATCACAACGGCGTCAATGATGATGACCCCAACGCCCCGCCGCGACGAGGCCGGCTAGCCCGGGTGCGTGGGCAGGTGACGTGGGTGCCACCGTGGGGATAGGTGGCGTCGGCAAGCGAAAGGCTCCCCACCGCAAGGGTGGGGAGCCTAGAGCCGAACCGTTTTAGGACTTAGGAAGCGTCCAAGTCCTTCTCGATAAGAGCAGCAATCTTTTCCACTGCTTCTTCGTTTTCGGAGGTGACGGTAACCTCATCGCCCTGTTCTGCACCAAGAGCCATAATCATCAGGGAAGAGGCCGCATCGGTCTCATCCTCATCATCGTCGCCGACCAGGTTGAGGAAGATATCCTCATCGAACTCGCCGGCAGCGTCCGCGATAATAGATGCAGGACGTGCGTGCAGGCCTACAGAGGAGCCAACCTTTACAGTCTTGGAAGCCATGGAAAATATCCTTTCTTACGGGGATTTTTACAATCCAGTGTACGAGTGTTTGGTTTATGCTGCCACGTTCTGGGCGGCTTCTTCGACGGCCTTGTTAGGCCAGAACTGCTTCATCGCCAGCACCGCCGCAGTGGAGACAACCACGCCGGCTGCAATGGCCACGAGGTAGCCCCAGAACGGGTCAATGGCGAAGAAGACGAACACGCCGCCGTGCGGGGCACGGGAACCGACCGAAAGAGCCATCGAAATCGCGCCCGTTACCGCGCCGCCGGCCATCATCGAAGGGATGACGCGGAACGGGTCGGCCGCGGCGAACGGGATGGCGCCCTCCGAGACGAAGGACAGACCCAGCAGCCAAGCAGACTTGCCGTTCTCCTGCTCGGCCGGTGTAAACAGCGACTTGCGGATGAACGTGGCTAGCGACAGTGCAATCGGTGCGACCATGCCGGAAGCCATGACGGCGGCCATGATCTGCATGGAGGATTCGTCACCGGTGGAAAGCCCGGCCGTCGCGAAGAGGTAGGCAGCCTTATTGACTGGGCCGCCCAGGTCGAAGCACATCATCAAGCCGAGGATGATGCCAAGGAGCACGGCCGAGGAGCCGGACATGGATGATAACCAATTTTGCAGGCCGTCCATGATGGCTGCCAACGGTGCACCCAGCAGCAGGTACATTGCAAGGCCGACGATTAGCGAGGCAAGCAGAGGGATAATGACGACCGGCATGAGCGAGCCCAGCCAGCGTGGCACTTTCCAATTGCCAATCCACATGGCGATAAAGCCCGCCAGAAGACCAGTTACCAGGCCACCGATGAACCCAGCGCCCAAGGTAACTGCGATCGCGCCGCCCGCGAAGCCCGGGGCGATGCCCGGACGGCCAGCGAGCGCGTAGGCGATATAGCCCGACAGCGCGGCGACAATAAAGCTCATAGCCGCTTGGCCGACGGCGAAGAGAACAGCGCCGAGATAGAGCAAGAACCCGGAGCGCTCGAAGTGCATGAGTTCGCCGTCAACGGTCACGTCATGGCTGGGGAGGTTGCCGAGCGAAAAGTCCGTCGATAGTGCTTGCCAACCATTTGCCATATCGGCACCACCGAAAAGAAAGCCCAGGGCGAGCAGCAGACCACCGGCCGCGGCGAACGGGACCATATAAGACACGCCGGTCATAATGGCTTGCTGGATGCGCTTGCCCCAACCGAGGGACTTGCCTTCTTCTTCCGCATCGGCACGGGTAGCGGTGCCGGAGACTTTGTGCGAGTGGGGGTTGTGCGCGGCAGCGACGGCCTCATCGAGCATGGTGCCGGGCTCATTGATGGCGCGCTTGACGCCGGATTCGATTACCGGCTTGCCAGAGAAGCGCTCGCGATCGCGCACGCCGACCTCCGTGGCAAAGATAACTGCATCGGCCGCGTCGATGGTGGCTTGAGAGACAGACTCATTATTTGACGAGCCTTGGGTCTCTACGGTCAGCGAGACGTCGTCACGCTCGGCTGCGGTCTGGGTCAGCGCGTCGGCGGCCATGTAGGTGTGGGCGATGCCGGTGGGGCAGGCGGTGATGGCCACGATGCGGGTGACATCGGCCGAAGATTCTGCGTTAGTAGGGGTTGCGGCCGAGGGCGCGGCGGCGGAGGAGCCGGCGCCACTGGCACCGGCACCGGCGCCGGTTGCGGCAGTGCGGGCAGTAGCGCCCTGGGCGGTCGGTTCTTCGGCTGGCTTCTTCTTCGGCTTTTCGGCATTTACTACGTCCAGCACAAGCCGAACGATTTCTTCCTTGGTGGGTGCGTTGCGAAGTGCCTCGAGGAAATCCTTGCGTACTAGGGCGCGGGCCAACTTGGACAAAATCTTCAGGTGGGCCTTGCCGCCACCGGCCGGAGCGGCGATGAGGAAGACGAGCTGAGCGTCGCCGTCGGGGCCGGAGAAATCCACGCCGCGGCTCAGACGAGCGAATGCGAGGGTAGGTTCGGTCACGGCCTCGGAGCGGCAGTGTGGAATGGCGACTCCGCCAGGGACGCCGGTTCCGGCCTTGGCCTCGCGGTCGATGGCGGGCTGTGCCAAACCGGCGATGTCGGCGGCTCGGCCGGTGTCATGGACCAGCGTGGCCAGGTTGGTGATGACGGAGTCAACGCTGTCGCCGAAGTCGGCGTCGAGCGCGACTAGGTCGGTAGTGATGAGGTCGGAAGCCATGTTTAGGCACTCCTTAGGCTAGCGAGTTTACGGGGGTATGTGCGATATCGAGTTCTTCTGGGCGGGGGAATTGGGTGCCTTGTTTGGATGCAGCCGCAGTTCCGTAGGCCACCGACTGTGCGAGGCTATCGGCCGGTGATTTACCTTCGGTGCGGCCGAGGAGGTATCCGGCGAGCGCGGCGTCACCGGCGCCTACGGTGGATTTCACCGTTGCTGGCGGGGGAGTTGCAGCCCAAGCGCCGTCCGCGGTAACCAGCACCGCGCCGGCACCGCCAAGAGTGACGAGTACTTCTGCGATGCCCTGCTTGACGACGTCCCGGGCCGCCCGAACAACCCCCGAGTACTCGCCGCGTGCGGCCTGGTCTTCCAGTTCGCGGCCATCGGTTCCGGTGAGCTGGCCGAGCTCTAATCCATTGGGCTTAATGAGATCCGGCGCAGCAGAATTGAGGCTTTCGCCAATGGCCTGCATTGGGGCATCTGACGTATCGACGGCAATGCGAGCCTGTGGTGCGGCCGCGCGGACCGCGGAGATGAGATCGCAATACCAATCGGTGTTAACGCCACGCGGCAGGGAGCCGGCTAGTACCACCCAGTCGGAGGCAAGGGCGCGGGCGGTGAGCTCGGAGGTAATGGCGTGGGAGTCGACGTCGGAAAGCACAGGGCCTGGACCGTTGACCTTGGTGGTAGTGCCATCAGGCTCCGTGATGGTGGTGTTGACGCGAATTGTGCCATCCATGTGGATTGCAGAGGAAGGCAGCCCGGCCGAGTGGATGAGAGTTAGGAAAGAATCGGAGTCGTGGGCCGGGAAAAGAGCCAAGGATTGCTCGCCGGCCAAGTGCACGGCATGGGTGACGTTTACGCCCTTGCCGCCAGCAACCTGTGTGACCTCGCTGGCGCGGTGGACATCACCGGAGGTCAATGGCTCGCTGAGCACAAGGGTGGCGTCGATACTGGGATTGGGGGTCAGCGTGAGAATCAAGTTGTCCCTTTCGCAGGTTGTATATTGGGGCCGAACGCCGTTGGAGAGAACCTCGCGGGCATGGCCCGCCCTTAAATGTTGATTCTTGTCCGATTATGTCCGAAAGTCAACAGAATTTCTGTGGTATACATTGCTTTTCTATCCGATTTGTGGTGTTCTGGAAGTTAATAAACCGCTATCTTCGAAGGAAGTACGCTCATGGAAAACGCGTCTGAGTCCACAATCAAAGGAACCGGTGTCGTTGCAGGAGTCGCCTACGCCGAAGCCGTGTGGGTCCGCCCTCGCCCGGCCCTGCCTACCGACGGAAGCATTGACCCAGAGCAAGCGAGCGATTCTGAATACGACCGCTTCCTTGCGGCCGTAGATACTGTTGCTGGCCGCTTGGAGCAGCGAGCTGCTGCCGCGGAAGGTCAGGCTGCGGAAGTTCTGACCGCAACGGCCGGCATGGTCAAGGACCGTGGTTGGCATAAGGCGGTGCGCAAGAATATCCGCACCGGCCGGGATGCGGAATTCGCCACTGTCGGTGCCACCGATAAGTTTGTCACCATGTTCGAGGCCGCTGGCGGCGTGATGGCAGAGCGCACCACTGACTTGAAGGACGTGCGCGACCGCGTAATCGCAGAGCTGCGCGGCGAGGACGAGCCGGGCCTGCCGCTCGTAGACAGCGAGGCTGTGCTGTTCGCGGACGATTTGGCCCCGGCCGATACCGCGACGCTGGATACCAAGCACATCAAGGCCCTTGTCACCGAGCTTGGTGGACCTACCAGCCATACGGCCATTATCGCCCGTCAGTTGGATATTCCGTGCATCGTTGCTGTAGGCGCCGCGCTTAGCGATATTGAAAGCGGCACGTTGGTATTCGTCGATGGTGCAGTGGGCGCCGTCACCCTTGGGGCCGATGAAGAGGCTTCCACAAAGGCAGTGGCCGAGTACCGCGAGCGTGCGGCACGCGTTGCCCAATGGCGCGGCCCGGCTGAAACCAAGGACGGTCACCGTGTGCAGCTGCTTGCCAACGTCGCTGATGGCAACGCCGCCCGCATTGCTTCGGATTCGCAGGCAGAGGGTATCGGCCTCTACCGCACGGAACTATCGTTCCTCTCGGCCAGTGAAGAGCCCAGCGTTGATGAGCAGGCAAAGATTTACGGCAAGGTCTTTAATGCCTTTCCTGAATCAAAGGTTGTCGTACGTACGCTGGATGCTGGATCCGATAAGCCTATCTCTTATGCCACGCTAAGCTCCGAGGAAAACCCAGCATTGGGTGTTCGTGGCCTGCGTATAGCACGCGATAATGAGGCTCTGCTGACCCGCCAGCTGGATGGGATTGCGCAGGCGGCTAAGGCTCGCGATGACAAAGCATCTACTTGGGTGATGGCTCCTATGGTTGCCACCTCTACCGAGGCCCAGTGGTTTGCTAGCCTGTGCCGTGAACGCGGCCTGACTGCCGGCGCCATGATCGAGGTTCCGGCCGCAGCGCTTATGGCGGATAAAATCATGCCGCACCTTGATTTCGTGTCCATCGGCACCAATGACCTGACTCAGTACACTATGGCTGCAGATCGCCTGTCGCCACAGCTGGCCTACCTGACCGACCCGTGGCAGCCGGCTGTGCTGCGGCTCATTCAGCACACCTGCATCGTGGGCCAAGCCAATAACGTCGCGGTAGGCGTGTGCGGTGAGGCAGCAGCCGACCCGATGTTGGCCTGCGTGCTTACCGGCTTGGGCGTAAATTCGCTATCCGCAGCGTCGACGGCGGTAGCAGGCGTCGGCGCGCAGCTGGCAGAAGTTACCTTGGAACAGTGCCAACAGCTTGCCGAGGTGGCACTGGATGCGGAAAGCCCTGACGCTGCCCGTACCGCAGTGGTAGAACGCATGGAGTCCTTCGCCTAAAGTAGGCGAAGGATCGGGGGATTATTCGCTGGCGAGCACGACCTCAATTTCGCGCTCGCGCAACGCTTCCACGAAAGAATCGGGGGCAGCGGCGTCCGTAATGACGACGTCGATATCGGCGGCAGACGCAAAACTTACCAAATAGTCATTGCCCAGCTTGCTGGAGTCACACATGACCACTACCTTGTGGGCATTGGTGACAAAGGCGGACTTGATGGCTGCCTCTTGGGAGTCGGCCGTCGACAAGCCATGGTCCAGGGTTAGGGCATTGGTGCCGATAAAGGCGACGTCGGCACGCATTAAAGCTATGGTGCGCAGCGCGGTATCGCCAACGACGGCTTGAGTAATCGCGCGGACCGTACCGCCAAGTAGCTGGACGTCAGGCACGCCATTGCCCGCTAGCGACAGGGCGATGGGCAGGCTATTGGAGACAATATTAAACTGCGCCTGAGGGTATTGCTGTCCAATGAGCTCCGCGAACGCGTTAATGGTGGTGCCTGCGTCCAAGAAAATGCTGCCGCCGCCCTGGGGGAGAAAATCTAGGGCCGCGCGGGCGATAGCCGCTTTTGCGCCGGAGGCGGACCGCTGGCGGGTATCCAGGGTAAGCTCCGCGGTCTGGAAGGATTGGGAGGCTACTGCGCCGCCATGCACGCGATGGACGATGCCCTCACGGTCAAGCACCGCAAGGTCGCGGCGAATGGTCTCGGCCGTAACTTCGAAGCGTTCTGAGAGCTCAGTGACGTTGACACGGCCTTCAACGGCGGTGAGCGAAGCGATTTGGCGACGCCGCTCTTCTGCGTACATGATTCCTCCTTGAATCTAGAGACATCGCGTCATGGCGTGGGGGTAAAAGTTGCCACTTTATGCGGAAGTGAAGATCCGGCGATGTTGTTTTGCTTAGTCCATTGTCTCAAAAATCGGGAATAAACGGACTAAAGCAAAAATTTGCACAGCTGCATTGTGGGCCGAACACTCTGAAATGCCTGGTTAGAAGGAAAAGTGGGAAAGTGGGATTTTCGTCTCTTTTGGTGTCCGGGTCCGAATTGGAGCAAAAATGGGGGTAGCAGCAAACGGGCCGCGTCAACGAAGGGTGAACATAGATAGACCCCGCGAGGCCACGCTCGGCCCTTGCGGGGTTATAGAATCTGCGTCGGGTGAGTGCTTAAAGCTTACGGAATACCGATACAACCTTGCCCATGATTTCCGCATCATCGCCGTTGATGGGAGCGTAGGCCTCATTGTGGGGAAGCAGCCACACGCCGGAGGAATCGCGGTGGAACTCCTTGACGGTAGCTTCAGATCCTTCGAGCAGGGCGGCCACGAACTCGCCTTCCTCTGCAACTGACTGGGAACGAATAATTACCCAGTCGCCGTCAAGGATTCCGGCATCCTGCATCGAGTCGCCGACTACTTGCAGCATATAAAGGTCGCCGCCGCCGACCACCTCGTCAGGCATTGGGAAGTATGTGTCGACGTTTTCCTCTGCGGTAATGGGTGCTCCCGCAGCGATACGGCCGACCACAGGAATATAGGAAACAGCACCTGCATCCTCGGGAACTTGCTGCTCAGGCTTAGCCGGCTTGCGGCCGGGCTTTTTGGCGCCATCATCCGTATTAAGGTGACGAACATCTACGGCACGCGGCTTATTAGGGTCTCGGCGCAAAAACCCTTTCTCTTCCAATTGTTTTAGCTGATAGGCGACCGATGATGTGGACTGTAGACCCGCTGCGTCACCAATTTCGCGAATGCTTGGTGGGTAACCACGCAACATAACGGCGTCACTAATGACATTGAGAATGCGTCGCTGGCGGTCAGATAGGGAGGCGTAATCGGTCTTCTCGGTGGTCTTCTTTGGCTTACGGCCCATTGCTGGCTCCTCGGAGGGGATTGGGTGGGTTTATAGGTGGTCTGTTAGCTGGCGGCGCTGAAAAGTTGCCACACGTCATTTGTAGCACGAAAAGTACAGATGTTCGAGATTTACGCGTTGGGGTGGACAAGTATTCGAGGCAATGCTATAAATCGAACGTACCAACTAAATCGAACATTATGGCGACTGGACATCATGACGTGTCGCATGAGGGGCCTACGGTGGGTTCAGTCGTCGAAAGGAAAGTTATGTCTCTGCTGCTCAATTCTCGCAATAACCTGGTAACTCGCAACGCTATCGAACCTGTAGTGGTGCCTTCTGCATCCGTATGGGATGTGGAGCGTGGCTACGGTTCTGCGGTCTGCGGTTCCGCAAACTCTTGGTATGTTCGAACTCTACGTGTGGAAGATTGCACGACCTATCGTTCGAACCGTACGTCGACCGGAGACTCTGGGGACAGATCGAATAGGGGTCGAAGCAGCGTAGGTGAGTCGAACACAGGTAACTACGCATTGGGCGCAGTGTTTGGTGTAGCGGTCTTTGTGGGCACTTTGTTAGGCGGACTAGCTAGCACTGAAGGAAACAGTGCACCGCAACCGCCGGCCTCTAATGTGCATCAAGTAGAGGCTGCAGTAACACGCTAGGGGGAACGGGGGCGAAGCCCGGTGGTCGAGCGGAATTGAAGGTGAGTAAACTACTGGCATAACAACGTCAGTGAAAGGACCACTGTGTATTGCCCCTTTTGTCACAATGAGCAATCCCGCGTCATCGACTCGCGTGTGGTCGATGCTGGAGCGTCGATTCGTCGCCGGCGCGAGTGTGCTTCGTGCAAGGGGCGCTTTACCACGGTTGAGAAAGCCGTGTTGCTTGTGGTGAAGAGAAACGGTCTGGCCGAGCCCTTCAGCAGAGATAAATTGATTCGCGGCGTGCGCCGTGCCTGTCAGGGGCGAGATGTAAGCGACGATGCCCTGAAGAAGCTGGCGCAAGAAGTAGAGGAGACCGTGCGCAGTCATGGCTCCTCGCAGGTCAACGCGAACGAGATTGGCCTGGCCATCCTGGAACCACTGCGGGACCTTGATGAAGTGGCCTATTTGCGCTTTGCCTCTGTATATAAGTCCTTTGAAAGCGCAGATGACTTTGAATCCGAGATTCGACTGATGCGAAGGCGCGATCGCGAGGACTTTTAACGCAGTTTGTCCACCGCCTTTTGGATACGGCGGAGTGAAACGGCGTGGGCTGTGCCAAGACGCTGAGCGAAAAGAGAAACTCGAAGTTCTTCGATCATCCAGTGCACGTCCTTGACCTCGCGGGTCTTTTCACGGCCGGCCGGGAGGCTGCGAAGGCGGTTGGATAGGTAGGCCTTGGCGTTATCTACCTCGGCTTGGCGGTCCGCATCGCGGTCCGGGTCAAGGTTCATGTCCTCTAGACGAATTCGCATGGCTTGGATATATCGCGGTAGATGACGCAGATGGGACATTCCGTGGACAGTGATGGCGTTTCGGGGTAGGAGGAAGTCCAGTTGTGCGCGCATGTCATCGATCGCTGGACCGTCCCAATGAGCGAGTTCCGCTCGCAGGTTGGAGTACTCGGCGAGTCCTGGGGCAATAGCTACTACTGCCTGGCGTACGCGGCCTGGGACTTGGGGCTTGACGGTGTCTTTAAGCTTCTGGAACGCTGCGGGGGTGCGGACGGGTCCGCCGGCTTCCATCATCAGGTCGCGGATCGCGGCGACGCGGGCGTCGTTGACAAGGCCGTCGGCGCCGCCGTGCGGATAGGAATCGACGGCGACGCGCTGTTGCAATGGCAGGCCCTTGACCATTTGGGAGGCGTTGACGGATATCTCACGCATGAGGAGCGTAAGTGTGGTCGTGACCATGGCGGCATCTGCGGCGGCCTTGGTGGGATGGACCTTGAGTTCGACGCCGTCCTTGGTAGCGACCAGGGCAGGGTAGGCGGTGACCTCGTGGCCGTCGACGGTGGTCTTGACCGTGTCATCGATGGTTCCGAGGGTGTCGTCGGTCCATTCGCTGACGGCGGTGGACTCGGAGGTGCGCGAGACGCGAGATACGGAGGACTTGATGTGTCCGGCCTGACGTCTGACGAGCGCCGCGAGGTCGCGGTCGGAGTCGACGATTTTGCCGCGCTTATCGATGGCCCCGTAATTCATCCGCAGGTGGGCGGGTAGCTTGCTGGCCTGGAAGTCGGTGGCGTTGATTCCTTGACCACCGAGTTCGCGGAGGACGTCGGCAAGCTGCTGGGTGATGGGTCCTTCATAAGGGATGAGGCGGTCGCTGGCGCGCTCGGCAAACTCGGGCGCGGGTACGACGGTGCGGCGCAGGGCCTTGGGCAGGCTCCGGATAAGCTCGGTGACGAGCTCTAGGCGCAGACCCGGAACGAGCCAATCGAAGCCTTCGGTATCCAAGCCGGCGAGCATAGGAATGGGAACCATTACGGTGACGCCGTCGAGAGGATCGCCGGGCTCGAACTTGTAGGTCAGTTCGTAATCGATAGAACCTTTGCGCCAGTGGTCGGGGAAGGATTCCTCGGTGACCTCATGGGAGTCATCGATGAGCTTAGTGGGATCGAAATCCAGCAGATCCGGGGTGCGGCGGCGCTCCTTTTTCCACCACGAGTCAAAGCGGCGGCCGGTGGTTACCTTGGCCGGAATGCGCTGGTCATAGAAATCGAAAAGCGTGTCTTCGTCCACGATGAGTCCGCGGCGGCGGGCCTTTTCTTCGTATGCGGCGGCGTCGTCAAGCGCTTGGGCGTTGGCCTTGAAGAAGGCGTGGTGGGTGTTCCAGTCGCCGGCGATAAGGGCATTGCGGATGAACATATCGCGGGCAGCGGAGGGATCGACGCGGTGGTAGGGCACGGTGCGGTCCGCCACGATGGGCACGCCGTAGAGCGTGGATTTTTGGTGCGCGATGGCGGCGGCGCGCTTGCGAGACCAGGTGGGCTCGGAGTAGTTGTGCTTGAGCAGGTCTGCACCGAGCTTTTCCACCCAGGCGGGATCGATGGCGGCGACATCGCGCGCCCAGAGGCGGGAAGTTTCTACCAGCTCGGCAGCCATGAGGAATTCGGGAGGCTTTTTAGCCAGGGCGGAGCCGGGGAATACCAGGAAGCGGGTGTTGCGCGCGCCCTGGAACTCCTTGGAATTGCCATCGCGGGCGCCGATATTGGATAGCAGGCCCGAAAGGAGGGACATGTGTATGTCATCGGAGCGGCGCTCGGTGCCTTCCTGGTAGGTCCAACCCAGCTGCTTGGTGACGTCCTTGAGCTGGCGCACCAGGTCGAACCACTCGCGAATGCGCATGTAGTGGAGGAACTCCTGTTTCATGCGCTTGCGGAATTTATTGCCGGATTGCTCGTTGCGGGTTTGCTTGATGTAATCCCATAGTTTGAGCATGGACAAGAAATCCGAGGTCTTGTCCTTGAAGCGGGCGTGGGCTTGGTCGGCCTGGGCTTGGAAGTCGAGGGGGCGTTCGCGCACATCCTGGATGGTCATGGCGGCAACGATGACCATGACATCATCGAGGCATCCGTTGGTATTGGCTTCAATGAGCATGCGTGCCATGCGCGGATCCAGTGGGATGCGGGCGAGATCGCGGCCGACGGTGGTGAGCGAGGGCTTGTCCTGCTTGTCATGGAGGGCGCCGAGCTCGTGGAGGAGTGTGAGACCATCGCGGATGGCCTTGTGTTCGGGAGGTTGGATGAAGGGGAATTGTTCGATATCACCGAGCTTGAGCGAAACCATTTGAAGGATGACACTCGCGAGGTTGGTGCGCAGGATTTCTGGGTCGGTGAACTCGGGACGGCTTTCAAAATCCTGTTCGCTGTAGAGGCGGATGGCGATGCCGTCCGCGACGCGGCCGCAACGGCCGGAGCGCTGGTTGGCGGAGGCCTGCGAGATGGGCTCGATGGGCAACCGCTGGACCTTGGTGCGCGTGGAATACCGCGAGATGCGGGCGGTGCCGGTATCGACGACATAGCGGATGCCGGGCACGGTAAGCGAGGTTTCGGCGATATTGGTGGCCAAGACGATGCGGCGGCCGCGGTGCTCGCTAAACACGCGGTGCTGCTCTTGGTTAGATAGGCGGCCAAAGAGGGGAGTGACCTCGACATTTTTCCACTTTTTGCCTTCGATGGCCTCCATGGCATCGCGGATATCTCGCTCGCTAGGGAAGAAACACAGGATATCGCCGTCGCCTTCGCGCATGAGCTCTTCGATGGCCTCGGTCAAGCCGTCGAGCGGGTCTTGGTCCACGACTTTTCCGCCGGCCTCGAATTCGAGTGGCCGGTAGCGGATTTCTACGGGGTAGGTGCGTCCGGAGACCTCGATAATGGGGGCGGGGTTGCCGTCGGCGTCGGCAAAGTGGGCGGCGAAGCTTTCTGGGTCGATGGTAGCGGAGGTGATGATCACCTTGAGGTCGGGACGCTTGGGCAATAGGCGCTTCAAGTAGCCCAAGAGGAAGTCGATATTGAGCGAGCGTTCGTGGGCCTCATCGATGATGATGGTGTCGTACTTATTGAGGAAGCGGTCGCGTTGCATCTCGGCGAGCAGAATGCCGTCGGTCATAAGCTTGACGGCGGTGGTCTCAGAGACGCGGTCATCGAAGCGGATGGCGTAGCCAACGGACTCGCCGATTTTCTGGTCCAATTCCGAGGCGATGCGTTCGGCCACGGTGCGCGCTGCAATACGGCGCGGCTGGGTATGACCGATGAACCCGCGGCGGCCGCGACCTAGCTCGAGGCAGATCTTTGGGATTTGAGTGGTCTTACCAGAACCGGTCTCACCGGCGATGATGACTACCTGGTTGTCCCGAATTGCCTCGGCGATATCGTCCTTGCGGGCGGTGACAGGGAGGGCGTCGGGGTAGGAGATGGTGGGAACGGCGGCGTCGGTAAGTGCGACGCGCTCGGCCGCGGCCTGGATCTCAGCGCCGATTTCTTGCAGAGCTTTAGGCGCACGGGCCTTCTTGAGGCGGCGGCGGAAGGAGCGGGCCTCGGCCAAAGTGACATTTTCGAGTGCGGCGAAGAGCTCGTCGCGAGAAGGGGATTCGTTCTTAGTCATGACTAGGCAACGAGTTTACCCGTCCACCTGAAATGAGGAAAAAGTTGTTAAAGTTAAAATACTTATCCATTTTTCTATGTGCATTCCTGAAGGAGGAGCACCGCCTATGACGAACCCGTATTCGGGTGGAAATGACGATTTTCCTCGCTATGAGCCGACCAACCATCCTGAGGATCGGCCGGACTACGGCCAGCTTCCGTCTTATGGCGGCGCCCACGAGGGCAACGCCCAAGGCTATGCCGGCTACCATGCGGGCCAGCCTCAACACACCGGAAGGGTTTCGGCCATAGATGCCGTTTCTTGGGCCTTTCGGGCGGTCTTTAGCAACTGGAAGCTATGGATTTTGGGAACGTTGCTTGCTGGCGTTCTCGGCGTAGTCTTTTTCGCCATTTCCGGCGGAGTGGGCGCTGCGACGGCGAGTGTCGATGGTGATATCTCTGCTAGTTCCACGATCATGCAAATCATTTCCTGGGTGATTGGCATCGTGCTAACTCTAATGCTTATGCGCCTGGCGCTTTTCCAGATTGATGATTCTCGCACCGGGTGGGGCTACCTGTTTAAGAATGTGCGCTGGTGGCAGCCACTGGTCATCATGGTCGTCATCGGCGTTGTGGCGGGACTGATTTCCTTCGTCGCTCTGCGAGGTTCTGCGGCGGGGCTAGTCGGCAATGCCGAGCAGCTTTCCGATGAAGAAGCGTTCACCGCCGTCATGGGCATGCTCGGTGTCTTGGCCGTGATTTCGCTGATTAGCTTCTTTGTGCAGCCGCTGTTCTCCCTGATGCAGTGGTTCGCGGCCGACGGCGATAGCGTCGGTGACGCCGTGAAAAAGGGCTTTCAGGCAGGTAAGAACAATTACGGTCAGCTGCTACTGCTTTCCATTTTGAACTTTTTCATCGTTGTTGCAGGCTTCTTGCTTTTGGGTATCGGCCTTATCGTGGCGTATCCGGTTACGCTCTTGGCACAGGCACATATGTACCGCCAGTGCGCGGGCCGCAATATCTTCCCACAGGCGTAGCGCACCATAGCTAAAGGCCACCGTTCCAGTTAGGGGCGGTGGCCTTTGGCGTGCTTGGCGACGCCCCGTGGGGCTTGCCGTGAGCGATTACTGCCGGGAGCGCTCAATCGCCTTGTTATAGGCGGCGGTGATGAGCGTGCCGAATTCGCGGAACTCCTCGGCGCGAGCTGCGGAGGAACGGAACACGAGACCCACCTCGCGTTCAGCGGTGACATCGGAGGCAAAGTGGGCGATGGCGACGTCCTTGCCATGGCATTCGGTGGCGAGGGCGGATTCGGGGACGAGGGTGCAGCCCAGGCCGCCCCTGACCAGCTGCATGATGGTGGTCAGGGAGGAAGCACGGGTGACGGAATTGGTGGCCTCGGCCGGGTTGATATTGGCATGGCGGCAAAGGTCGACTACTTGGTCGCGCAAGCAGTGGCCGTCGTCGAGCAGCAGCAAATCTAGGTCCTTGAGTTCCGCAAGCTCGACATCCTCCCGGCCAGCGATGGGGTGATCGGGCGGGCAGACAATGGAGAATTGCTCCGTGTAAAGCGGGCTATCGACCATGCCGGTGGCCTCGGATGGAAGGGCCATGATAGCAAGGTCCAAGTTACCGTTGCGCAGGCGGGTAATGAGGTGTTGGGTTTGCTCCTCGACGAAGCGCGGCTCGAGATCCGGGTAAGCCTCCGCAAGCATGGAGAGCAGATCGGGGAGGATGTAGGGAGCAATGGTGGGGATAACGCCGATGGTCAGTGGACCGGCAAGGGTGCCGTTGGCGCCGCGAGCGTGGGCGAGGAAGGTATCTGCTGCTTCAAGCGTTGCCTTGGCGTAGGGGAGGAGGGTCTCACCGGCCGAGGTGACGATGACCTTGCGGGTGGAGCGCTCGATAAGCTGCAAGCCCAATCCCTGTTCGAGGGCAACGAGGCCCTGGGAGAGGGAGGGCTGGGAAATCTCGAGTTTGGCGGCCGCGGTACCAAAGTGCTTGTTTTCTGCAACGGTGACGAAGGTACGCAGCTGAGCAAGTGTAGGGCGGTACTCTTTATTATGCATGCCTATTACTCTAACACTTACCTATAGGATTTGCTATTGACGCGAGCGGAAAAGATGGTATAACTGATCGTGTTGGGCCGGATGCGGTCCGGCCCCGCTGCTTGTACGGCAAGCGGCAGGAAACTTAGAGGAAAAGCCCTTGCTAAAGGAGTTGAAGACTATGCCTATTTTGACCGTCGGCGAAAAGTTCCCAGAGTTCAACCTCACCGCCCTGACCGGTGGCGACCTGCACGATGTCAACGCTAACCAGCCGGAGGACTACTTCGAGCAGGTATCCCTGGACAAGTACGAGGGCAAGTGGAAGGTGGTCTTTTTCTACCCGAAGGACTTCACCTTCGTCTGCCCGACCGAGATCGCTGCCTTTGGCAAGCTGGACGAGGAGTTCCAGGACCGCGATACCCAGATCCTTGGCGGCTCCACCGATAACGAGTTCGCTCACTTCAACTGGCGCGCAACTCACCCAGAGCTGAAGGAAGTTCCTTTCCCGATGTTCTCTGACGTGCGCCACGACCTCATCCGTGCACTGGGTGTAGAAAACGCTGATGGCGTTGCTGACCGTGCTACCTTCATCATCGACCCGGATGGCGTTATCCAGTTCGTCTCCGTTACCCCGGATGCTGTTGGCCGTAACGTAGACGAGGTTCTGCGTGTGCTCGACGCCCTGCAGTCCGAAGAGGTTTGCGCTTGCAACTGGGAGAAGAACGACCCAACCAAGAACATCAACAAGATGGACGTCGTTCAGTCCGCACTCTAAATCTCACTGAGATGCAGGTTCACCCCGCTTTCGTGGCGGGGTTTCCTTTTAAATCCAGCACAGCAAATTCCTATCAAAACCTCAAAGGAGAAAAGCAATGTCTATTGATAATCTGAAGTCCTCCCTGCCGGAGTACGCCAAGGACCAGAAGCTCAACTTAGGCACCCTGACCCGTTCCAAGGACCTGGACGAGGAGCAGCTCTGGGGCTGCCTGCTGGCATCGGCTGCCGCAACCCGCAATGACACCGTGCTGTCTGAGATTGCGGAGGAAGCAAAGGAACACCTGTCTGAGGAAGCTATCGAGGCAGCCTACGGCGCAGCCACCGTTATGGCTATGAACAATGTTGCCTACCGCGCCAAGGGCTGGTTGGGCGATGACTACGCACAGGTTAAGTTCGGCCTGCGCATGAACATCATCTCCAAGCCAGGCGTGGACAAGGCCAACTTCGAGCTGTGGAATACCGCAGTCTCCGCCATCAATGGCTGCGAGCACTGCCTGGGTGCTCACGCTCACGAGCTCAACGAGGCTGGTCTGAGCAAGGAGCAGGTCTGGGAGGCCGTCAAGGTTGCGGCCGTTGTCCAGGCTGTGGCACAGGCTGTCCAGATTGAGGCCGCACGCTAAAATAGCCGGCTTTAAGCCGCCCTCGCGCTTGCCGACGTCCCTCTTATTCTGGGGCGTGGCAGCCAGGGCGGCTTTGTCGTTTTCGCAGGCTAGTACTCCACGCGCAGGTCTGCTAGGCGGACTTCGCCGGCCTCATCGGAGGCATCGAGATCTACCGTAGCGACGAACTGGTAGGCGTGATCGCCGTCTGGGTCCTTGATGATCTGGCGCACGGACCACGCACGCGAGTCAGTATCGCCTAGGCGGAAAAACTCCGGGCCGCGGGCCTCGGGGCCGGAATCGATGTCATCATACTCATCGAAGTAATCATCTAGGATAGCGCCGAAGTCCGGCACCTCGTCCAAGTAGTCAAGCAGCTCCGCTAAGCGCTCTTCCTTTTCCAAAGCAAAGAGCTGCACCAAGCGGAACATGTAATTGCGCACCATGATGGTAAAGGCGCGGCGATTGGCCGTGAGCGCGGTGGGGTCCTCCACGCCAAAGGCCAGCTCGCGGTCCACCGTGTCTTGGTCGATGGGGGAGTCTTCGCCGGCCATTTGCGCCCATTCGTCGACAAGCGAGGAATCCACCTGGCGAATAAGCTCACCTAGCCAGACAACGATATCTTCGAGCTCTGGAGTGTTGTACTCGTCCGGAATGGATTGCTTAAGAGTGCGCCAGGCGTCGGTCAGGTAGCGCAAAATCACGCCCTCGGAGCGAGCCAAGCCGTAGGTTGCGACCAGATCCGAGAAGGTCATCGCGTTCTCGAGCATGTCGCGCACCACGGACTTGGGTCGCAGCTCAAACTCCTTGACCCACGCATTGGTCTCGGCGAAAGTATCGTAGGCCTGCTCCAATAGCTCCTCGAGCGGCTTCGGCCAAGTGATATCCTCCACGATATTCATGCGGTCGGTGTAGTCCACCCCGTCCGCCTTCAGCGCGGCGATCTCTTCGCCGCGGCGCTGCTTCTGCTGGGCAATGAGCACCTGGCGCGGGTCATCTAGGATGGCCTCGAATACGGAAATAACGTCCAGGTTATAGGTTTCTGCTTCCGGATCTAGCAGTGAGAGCGCCGCTAAGGCGAATGGGCCCAGCGGTTGATTGAGCGCAAAGTCACGCGGCAGCTCTCGCACCAAATGGTAGGGGCGGCCGTAGATATCCAAACCCTTGGTGGACTTTTGCACCACGCCGGAATCCACTAGCCCGCGGAAGAGATCGAGTGCGGTGAGGATGTCCTTATTCTGCTTGCTGCGGTTATCGTGGTTGTCTCGCAGCAGGTGGCGCATGTGGTCATAGCCATTGCCGTGGCGCGCCAAGACGTTGAGCAGCATGGAATTAGAAACGCGAAACTGAGAGGTCAGCTGTTCCGGTTCCGCCTCAGTAAGGCGCGCGAAAGTCTTCTCGGACCAGGACACCTCGCCTTCTCGGGCGGACTTTTTCTTGAGCTTCTTCAAGCGTTTGGGGTCGTCGCCGATGCGGCGGCGTTCCTTGGCATTTTCGATCTCGTGCTCGGGGGCCTCGACCACTACAGTGCCCTCGGTGTCATAGCCGGCGCGGCCGGCCCTGCCGGCAATCTGGTGGAATTCGCGCGATTTGAGGATGCGTTGGCGCTGGCCGTCGAACTTGGCAAGCCCAGTCATCAGCACGGTGCGGATGGGAACGTTAATGCCCACACCCAGGGTATCGGTACCGCAAATGACCTTGAGCAGGCCCTTTTGTGCCAGGCGCTCTACCAATCGGCGGTATTTGGGCAGCATGCCCGCGTGGTGGATGCCGATGCCCTTGCGCAGCAGCTTGGATAGATCCTTGCCAAAGGCGGTGGTGAAGCGGAACCCACCGATTTCCTGGGTAATCGCTTCCTTTTCTTCCTTAGTGATAATCCCCGAAAGTGAGGTCAACGCCTGCGCGCGCTCGGCCGCTTCACGCTGCGAGAAGTGCACCACGTAGATGGGTGCCTTCTTATCGGCCAAGAGCTCCTCGATGGTCTCGTGCACCGCGCTAAAGACATAGGAAAAGTCCAGTGGCACGGGCCGCGTGGTGCCGGCGACGAGGTTGGTGGCGCGGCCGGTGCGGCGGGTGAGATCCTCTTCTAGCCACTGAGTATCGCCCAGAGTGGCGGACATGAGCAGGAACTGCGCCTTGGACAACTCCAGCAGCGGCACCTGCCATGCCCATCCGCGGTCCGGTTCGGAGTAGTAGTGGAACTCGTCCATCACTACCTGGTCGATATTGGCCTCGGCGCCATCGCGCAGCGCAATATTGGCCACAATCTCGGCGGTGGCGGCGATGATGGGGGCATTGCCATTAACGGTGGCGTCGCCAGTCATCATGCCCACATTCTCGGCGCCGAAGATATCGCACAGGGCAAAGAACTTCTCGCTCACAAGGGCCTTGATCGGTGCGGTATAGAAACTGCGCTGGCCACGAGCTAGGGCAATGAAGTGCGCAGCATTAGCCACCATGGACTTTCCCGAGCCCGTAGGGGTAGCGAGGATAACATTATCGCCGGCCAAAATACCGAGCGAGGCTTCTTCCTGAGCTGGGTACAAATTGATACCCCGGCCGGTGGTCCACGAGGTAAAGGTATCCCAAATTGCCTCGTCTACGAGGGGCTCGGGTACTTCCGTTAAATCTGGCAGCAGCTGAGATAAGTTCACCCCCACCACCTTAGCGGCGATGGGGGCGGGTTAGTTAGATATCGTCACCTAAGTCGCCCTCGCCCGAAGCAGAATCAGGGCCATCCTTCCCACCATCGGACTGCGGGCCTTCCTCCTCGGCGGAATCTTCGCGGTCATCGATCTCGGTATTGATGATCTGCTGGCTTTCTTCTTCATTCAAGGAAGCCAAGAATGCCTGGAATTCCTCGCTGATTTCCTCACCGGTAGGCATGGGCTCCTCGCCAGGCATGATCGCCTGCGGATGCTCCTTGCGGTAGCGCTCCATATAAGCGTCATACTGCTGCTCGAGTTGTTGGACTACGCCTTCAATCTCATCCGAGCCACCAACTTGTTCCTCCAGTTGGTTTTCCACGCGAGAAATGTCGGCCTCAATGCTGCCCAAAGGAATATTGAGGCGCGCCGCCCGGGCCACCGCATCCAACAACTGGTACGTGGCCTGCGGATAAGGCGAAGCGGCCAAGTAATGCGGCACGTGGACGGTATATCCAGCCACCGTGCGGTGCTTATCCGCCAGAGCCTTTTCCAGATACAGCGCAGCGGAGCCTGGCACCATCATGGTGGAATCCATCGAGAGCATGTGCTCGGTCAAGCGGGAGGAGGTGCCATGGGCCGTAACCACCGTAGGGCGGGTATGCGGCACCGGCATCGGCGCGGCATAGAGCATGATGGTGTCTTCAATATTGAACTTTTCCACCAGCTTCACCACGGCGGTAGTAAACGCCTCCCAGCGCATGTCTGGCTCAGGGCCAGACAGCAGTAGGAAGGTCTTGCCGGAATTATCGCGCAGGACCTTAATACCAAGATCCATAGACTCGATTTCCAGCGCCCGATCCTTATCAATCGTGATGGCTGGGCGGCGCGAGCGGTAATCAATCAGCTCATCAGAGTTAAACGATGCCAGCTGACGGCCTTCCAAAGCGGCCTTCAGATGGTCAGCACTTGCTTCAATGGCCTGGCCAGCGTCAGCATAGCCGTGCATGGCAACAATCATGGTGGGGCCTTGTCCGTCACCGGAATCATCCCTAATCACCGGAGCCGGATATTCCAGCTCATACATGCGGCGATCTTCTTCGTGCATGTTGTGTTACCTCCTTGCTTTCTCACCTACCCCAACGCCGCGTGCGTGCGTACTATTCCCGCGCGCACCGCGAGGTTAAATAAACAATTGTGCCCCAAACCGCTGCGCATTGCCAGCGCAATCCCGGGCGGGGTGTGGAAAGCCGCTTGCCGACGCCCCCTTCACCCCACCTATCCACAGATCCCCACCACCTAACCCTTGGTGGCCTATGCATAGTTGCGCGCGTGGTTGAAGCTGGGGCCATGGACATCACAACACCAACTCAGCCCATCCGTACGCCCGGCGATATCCTCGCCAATATTCCAGGAATCCTCGGATTCTTTCCCACCGAATCAGTCATCCTCATCTCCATCCAACCCAGCCAACGCGGATACAGCATCGGACCAGTAGCCCGCCTCGATCTGCACGATGTGCCTGGTGCCCTTCACGAAGTGATGGATGCGTTTCACTGCGGAAATCCCGAAATCATTTTCTGTTTCGTGCTCTCCCAGCGCGAGGAAGGAGAGCTCTGGGATATTCTGCAGTCTCTTTATCATTTCCAAGACCGGACAGGTATGGGCATCGATGCCTGCTGGCTGTCCGAAGAACTCTCCACCAATACCGCCTATGACCTCATCTTTGGCCACGCCACAGAAAGCGGCGAGGGCCCGCTGCAGAACTGGATGGAAGGAACCATACCCGCCATCTCGACGAGCCACACGATGCGCGCCTGCGTGAATAATGGCATGCTTCCGGAACTTAGCCGTCATGACTTGGTCCAGCGCTTTAAGGACCCGAACCCCTACTTTGGGGAAGAAGAGATTAGGGCCATGGAGCGATGCGCCGAAGAGATTGCCCGCCAATTGCGCGCCGGGCACGGGTATGGCACTACAGATCCAGTGCAGGTGGTCAAACACCTTATTGCCGATGCCCGCTATGTGCTCAGCGAGGTCGAATCGCTGGAGGAAACCCTAGAAAATGAAGAATTGTTGTGTGTGGCAGCCATGTGGATGTCTACCACCTGGACCCGCGACCTAGTCATTACGGAGCTCGTCTCCGCGCCGCAGGAAGCAGGTGACCTGTTATTGGCGGTAGCACGTACATTCCAGGGGTCTATTCGCTATAACGCTCTAGCTTTGTATGCTGCTAGCCAGGTGTCCCACGAATTCGGAATTTATGCCGGTCCGGCGCTTTCCGTAGTCGTAGAAGAGGCGCCCCATCACAATTTGGGGCGCCTCATAGCGCAGGGATATCGCAGCGGCATGGGAAAGCGGTTGGTCTCCAGCCTATGCCATGGTTGCGAGCTAGCCCGCGAGGCAGCGGGGCTCCGCGTCGACAGCCCCGCTTAACACGCGCGGCGTTCTAGGAGCGCTTCGCCGAATGCGCCTTATCGCCGAGCTGTCGGGTGAAGTTCCACGCGTCGGTGACGATGGTTTCCAGGTCCGTACGGGTGGGATTCCACCCGAGCTCGCGCTGAATCTTCTCAGAGGAAGCGATGAGCGTAGCTGGGTCGCCTGCGCGGCGCGGGGCCACCTCAGCCGGAATGTCGTGGCCGGTGACCTTGCGGCACATTTCGATGACCTGCTTGACGGAGTACCCATCGCCAGAACCCAAGTTGTAAATGCGGTGGGCGCCAGATTCATTGGACTCGAGGGCAAGCACGTGGGCGTCGGCTAGATCGCGGATATGGATGTAGTCACGCACTGGGGTGCCGTCTGTGGTATCCCAGTCATCACCGAACATGAAAATCTTATCCCGGTGGCCCAAAGCAACTTGCAACACGATGGGGATGAGGTGGGTTTCTACCTCGCGGTTCTCGCCAATATTTCCGTAGGCGCCAGCCACATTGAAATAGCGCAGCGAGGTAGCGCCCAGGCCGTAGGCGTGGGCAAAGGACGTGATCATGTAGTCGATGGCCAGCTTGGTCGCACCATACGGATTGGTGGGCTGGGTTGGCATGTCTTCCGTAATCGGTACCTGGTCAGGCTCACCGTAGGTTGCAGCGGTGGAGGAAAAGACGAGGTTTTTGACGTCGTTATCCCGCATGGCATTAAGCAGCATCAGGGTAGTAACTACGTTGTGCTGCCAGTACTCATCTGGTTTTTCCACGGATTCGCCCACCAAGGAGCGTGCAGCGAAGTGAATGACGCCTTCGAAGCCACCTTCGCCCAGGACATCGGCAGCCTTGTCCGCGACGTCGCCCTCGATGAGGCGGGCGGCTTCCGGAACGGCCTCACGGTTGCCGGTGGAGAAATTATCGATGATGGTTACGTCATGGCCCTGCTCGACTAATACTGCGGCGCAGACGCTGCCCACGTAGCCGGCGCCACCGGTGATGAGAAGCTTCATGGCTATACCTCCACGCGCACTGCGTGCGCCAAATCGTCGGAAAGCACGACGCTGCCACCTTCCGGTGTCGACAGTGTAATCGTGCCGCTGTTATTGACTACAGACACCTTGGCGCCCACACGGATCCCAGCATCGGTGAGTTCTTGGAAGGTGCCATCATCAACCTGCAGGATTTCATTGACCTGGATGACGGTCGCGGAGACTTGCTCGCCATTGGGGAGATCGACCGCGCGGGTGCCCTGGTCCGGCTGAGTAACATTGAAGCCAAGTGCAGATAGCGCCGGAATAGGATTGCCAAAAGGCGACCGCGTCGGATCATCGAGAACGGCGACCATGCGCTTTTCCACCTCTTCGCTCATCACATGCTCCCACCGGCAGGCCTCGTCGTGAACCTTGGCAATGTCGAGCCCCAGGACGTCGGTAAGCAAACGCTCTGCCAACCGGTGCTTGCGCATGACTGCGGTAGCTAGGTCGCGGCCCTTGTCCGTGAGATCCAAGCTGCGGTCGGTGCGCACGTGCAAAAGGCCATCGCGCTCCATGCGAGCTACAGTCTGAGAGACCGTAGGCCCAGACTGCTCCAAGCGCTCCGCAATGCGGGCGCGTAGGGGAGTAATGCCTTCTTCCTCTAGCTCGTAGATGGTCCGCAGATACATCTCCGTTGTATCAACTAGGTCCCTCACGTGGGCATACCTTTCTGTGTGAATACAGTTACGCGGCTATAGTCCCGCCCAAGAACGGGAAAGCGCTTTCTAGACTCTGCAGTCCAGATTAGCCTACCCAAGGCTTGGCTCGCCGCTAGGAACCAAGCCGATGTCTTATCAACGCCAAACCCCGAGTCCATGGCGGTACGTTGCCAAATGGGCCCGGGGAGAGGATGTGCTGCCAAATACGGTAGGCGTGGATTACAAAGCGTACTCGCGCAAGCGATCGGCGCGGTTTCCATCGCGCAGCTTTGCCATGACTTCGCGCTCAATCTGGCGTACACGCTCGCGTGAAAGGCCGAAGCGGCGGCCTATCTGATCCAAGGTGCGCGGAACACCATCATCGAGGCCATAACGCAGGCGGATGACGTCTTGCTCGCGCTTCTCTAAGGTGTCAATCACACCGCGGATATCAGAGTGACGCATAGATGCGACGACCGCAGTTTCAGCATCGGTAGCTTCTGCATCTTCAATGAAGTCGCCCAAAGGAGCTTCTTCATCGGTACCTACCGGCATATCGAGAGAGACCGGATCGCGTGACTGGCGCAGCAGCATTTCAATCTTGTTCTCATCAATACCGGATTCTTCCGAAAGCTCCTCGTTGGTAGCTTCGCGGCCCAATGATTGATACATCTCCCGCTTAATACGAGAAAGCTTGTTAACCTGCTCAACCAAGTGGACTGGGAGGCGAATGGTGCGGGACTGGTCAGCCATGCCGCGGGTAATCGCCTGACGGATCCACCAAGTGGCGTAAGTGGAGAACTTGAATCCCTTGGCGTAATCGAACTTCTCCATTGCGCGGATAAGGCCTAGGTTGCCCTCCTGGATGAGATCCAGCAGTGGCATACCGCGGCCGGTGTAGCGCTTGGCCAGCGAGACAACGAGGCGCAGGTTGGCTTCGAGCAGGTGGGAGCGTGCCTTCTTGCCTTCGCGGGCGAGGATCTTTAGGTCGCGCTTTTCGGCACGGGTGAGCTTTTCTGCGTTATTGAGCTTGTACTCCGCGTACAGTCCAACCTCGATGGCCTGAGCGAGTTCTACCTCATCTTCCGCGCTGAGCAGTGCGGTCTTGCCAATGCCGTTGAGATAGACGCGGACGAGGTCGGCAGAAGGATTATCGTTGGTTTGGTTGCGGCGAGATCCGCGGTCTACTTCCTGTTCTTCATCAGTAGTGGCACTTGAAGTGCCCTTGGCGGTGGTGGCAGATGTCTTCGTCATAGTGAAGCCTCCTGAATTTGTCGCCGGTTTCACAAAGTACAACGGAGTCTTTAGCGATTTAGTTCCCAGTGCAGAGAGAATTAGTAAAAACAGTTGGTCCCCGTGGTACAACTCCACCTTTTCGGGGGAGAGGTACCACGGGGAACGGTTACGAGCTGCGAATAGCTTGGTATGTGGAACTACTATCCGCGTACCTGGACGAGGTAGCGGTAGATAGTCGGTTCAGATACGCCTAGGCGCGTCGCTGCCGCGGCAATTCCGCCTTTAAGAAGGAAGAATCCTGCATTCTCAAGGTCAGAGACCACTTCGAGTCGCTCCTCGCGCTGCATGCGAGGTACTGGCGTGCTCTGGTTAGAAATTGCGGAATTCAACATGGAATCTAGAAGGTTCTCCACGTTGGAACGCAAAGACTCGCTGACTTCTTCCTTCTCTGGCGCCTCTTCCGCAGCCTCGTCTTCTGGAACCGGGTCTGGTACCGCGACGGGTCGCTGCGGCAGCTCTTCCGTACCGGGGTAGCCGCCGAAGGCCTTTGACTTATCAAATGCGGGATCATCGGCGTTGCCGATAAGTGCGGCGGCAGCATCGCGAATGTGTACCAATTCAGAGACATCAACATTGATGCACAGCATGCCGCGCATATGGCCGGAGTCGTCTCGGATGAAATAACTAGAAGAGCGGCAAATTTTTCCTTCCGCATTGACGGCGCGGTAGCCGGTCATCATGGGGATTGCTGCGGCATCGCCTTGTTTCATAAACCACAGAGCGAAATCGGTCACTGGGCCGCCTAGCTGCCGGCCAGAGATGTGGCCGTTGGCGATGGCCATGATGGATTTATCGGGAACGTCGAGATCGTGCAGCACGATTTCGGTGTTGGGGCCCATTGCCTTACCGAGGAATTCGACGAGGGGAATGTACTGCTCGAGGAAGTTTTCTTCGGAGGCACTGCCGCTAGGGAAGTTCATTAGCTGAAGCATGTCCTTTAATTCCTGTCAGATTATAGAGAAGATATCACACGGAAGCGAATAGGCGGAAGGGGCAGTAGCGCCAAGAAAGCCGGGTGAACACAAGCGGCTTAGCGCTGTGCTCACCCGGCTCGTCGCTTCTTTACAGGGTGGTCTCTATCCACACACCGGAACTGGCGGGTGAACTGCTAGGGCCAGGCCACCTTGTGAGGTTTCCCTGTACTTGGCGTTCATATCCTTACCAGTCTTATACATGGTCCAGATGACTTCGTCCAAAGAGACGCATGGCTTGCTCTCGCGTTCCAGCGCCATGCGGGCGCTGGTGATGGAGTCAACGGCAGCGACAGCGTTGCGCTCAATGCAGGGTACCTGAACCTGCCCGAGTACTGGGTCACAGGTCAGGCCTAGCTTGTGCTCCATGCCAATCTCGGCTGCAATGCAAACCTGCTCTGGGGTAGCGCCCATGAGCTGGGCGAGACCACCAGCAGCCATGGAGCACGCTACACCAACCTCTCCCTGGCAGCCGACCTCAGCGCCAGAGATGGAAGCGTTCATCTTGTACAGGGAAGCAATCTGGTTGCAGGCGAAGATGTAATCAGCAAACATCTCGGTGGTAACGGGCTCAACGAACTTGTCGTAGTAAGCCAGTACTGCCGGGACAACGCCGCAGGCGCCGTTCGTAGGTGCGGTGACAACGCGGCCGCAGGATGCATTCTCTTCAGAGATAGCCAGTGCGAACATATTGACCCAGCTGAGGATGTTTAGACCATCGTGCGGTTCGGACTGCTCCAGGCGGCGCCTGAGGGCAGCGGCGCGGCGGGGGACAAGGAGGGAGCCTGGGAGCGGGCCGTCGGTAGCGGAGCCGCGCTTGATGCCGGTGTACATGACATCGCGAACCTTGCGCAGGTGCTCATTGACCTCTTCTTCGGAACGAAGTGCCAACTCGTTGGCAAGGCCTAGCTCCGGGAGGGTCATGTTGTTCTTCTCGCACAGCTCGAGCATTTCTGCGGCGCTGGCGTACGGGAAGGGGATATCAACCTTGGCGTCCGTGCGCTTGGCAAAGTCTTCCTGCTTGACAATGAAACCGCCGCCGACCGAGTAGTAGGTCTTGTGCAGGATGTCTTCTTCGCCGGCGAGGGCGATAAGACACATTCCGTTTTCGTGCATTGGCAGGTACTCGTCGTGGAAGAAGAAGCCGCCGTCCTTGGGGAATTCCACCTCGTGGGAGCCGCCCAGCATGAGCTTCTCGCTGCTGCGGACATTCTTCATGAATTCGGAGATGCCGTCGATATCAACCGTCTCTGGCTCTTCACCAGCGAGGCCGAGAAGGATGGCCTTGTCGGTGGAGTGGCCGATGCCCGTGAGGGAGAGGGAGCCGTAGACATTTGCCTGAACTCGAGTGACCTTGTCTAAGAGGTCCTTTTCCTTGAGCTCGTCCACGAAAGCCTTGCCGGCTTTCATTGGGCCAAGGGTGTGTGAGCTTGAGGGGCCGATGCCAATCTTGAACATATCGAAGATGCTGATGAACATTGTTCTTTCCTTGAATCCTCTGCGATTTTCTCGTCTGTGGCGGTGCTTAGAAAGCCTGGACGATGGAGTAGATGATGGTTGCTAGGGCGACGAGGCCCATGAAGAAGACGAAGTAGTTGGAAGCCTTGCCCTTGTAGCGCTTCAGCGCTGGGACCTTGTGGATGGCGACCATTGGGATGATGAAGAGCATGATGGCAATCGTCGGGCCACACAGGGTTTCAATCATGCCCAAGATGGATGGGTCAGCCCAGGCGACGAGCCAAGCGGTGACCAGCATGAAGATGAGGGTGATGGTATCGAGCTTGTGAGCGGACTCTGCGTCGTCCTTGCTTGCGTTCTTGCTGCCCTTGACGACGAGACCTTCGAAGCCTTCGGCTGCGCCGAGGTAGTGGCCGAGGAAGGACTTAGCAACTGCAATCATGGCGATGATGGGGGCAATCCACTGGATAAGTGGGTTATCGAAGTGGTTGGCCAAGTAGGACAGGATGGTGATGTTTTGTGCCTTAGCTTCCGCCATGTCAGCCGGGGAGAGGCTCAGAGCGCAGGAGAAGACGAAGAACATAACCACGACGACCATGAGGATTTCTGCGCGGAGCAAGGTCTTGCGGGACTTGGCCTCAGCGAACTTGCCGTAGGTCTGGCGGCGGTCAACGGCGAAGGAGGAAATCATCGGGGAGTGGTTGAAGGAGAAGACCATAACCGGAACCAGCAGCATCAGGGTAACGCCCATGCTGTGGCCAGAAGCCTCGCGAGCAACGTTGAGGTCGAAGGAATCAAAGAGCGCGGTATTCCACTTTGGGATGAGGTAGAGGGAAAGCAGAACCAAGATGCCGATGAATGGGTATACCAAATAAGACATGACGTGAACTACGACGTCCTTGCCCATGCGGACGATTAGGATGAGGCCGCCTACCAGCAGGAGGGAGGTAAGCCAGCGGTCCGGAGGAGTAATTCCGAGCTGGTGCTCCAGGAAGGAGTTGACCGTGTTCGTGATGGTGACCGAGTAGACCAGCAGGATGGGGTAGACCGACAGGAAGTACAGGACGTTCATGAGCACACCAGCCTTTTTGCCAAAGTGCTCTTCCACGACGTCCGTGAGGTCACCGTCTGGCTTGGAACTGGACAGTACCAAGCGGGTCATTCCGCGGTGAGCCCAGTAGGTCATAGGCAGTGCTAAGACCGTCATGATGATAAGCGGGATGATGCCACCGATGCCGGCGTTAATGGGGAGGAAGAGGACACCAGCGCCGATTGCGGTGCCGAACAGGGAGAGCATCCATACGGTGTCTTCCTTATTCCACTTCGGTGCACCCTTCTGGCCATCGAACGGGGTGTCAATGCCAGGGGCTGGTGCGGATTCCTTGGAGGAGGGAGCTGCCTTGGAGGCCTTGAGATCCTCAGGCAACTCAGCTTGGTTTTCTGGGTGCTGGGCTTTGTTGCGCCGCGTGATTGAGTGGGACATTTTCTTTCCTACATCTAGTTGGTCGGCCGAAGCGTTTGGGCTTCTGCAACCATGATTGAGAAAAAATTTTCTCAATCAATTTTGCGTTTGTAGGATTTTGAGAATCTATCTCGCATCCTGCATGTCCAGCCCTTTTGCTTCGCTGTGCCTTCAGCATAGAACAAAATCTTGCAGAGTGATAATAAATTATTGCACTGCGAGTAGGGCATTTATCACTCTCTGAGAATTTGCATTCGCCAGCGCTTTATGGCTTGCTCTAAACAATATCTGGAAAAGTGGTTTGGCTCACGGAATCGTTTGTAAACGGTCCTGCTTAACACGATTTTCAGATCTCGTGGGGCGGAAATTGAGGGTGCGGGCTAGGTCTCTACCAAGACAGTGAAAGGTCCTTCGTTCACAGAGGAAACGCGCATTTTAGCCCCGAATTGGCCTGTTTCTACTGACACGCCGCGTTCCCTGAGGTTCGCAATAATCGCCGCGATGACCGGTTCGGCCTCGGGTCCTGGAGCGGCATCCGCCCACGAAGGGCGTCGACCTTTGGCAGTGCGGCCGTACAAAGTAAATTGGCTCACCACAAGCACGGGCGCTCCGGCATCAATGACTGACACTTCGCCATCAAGAATGCGCAGTTCTGCAATCTTGCGTGCCATCTTCTCAGCGCGGGGTTGCCAATCATCCATATCCTCGCGTGAGACCCCAATTAGAGCGAGAAGGCCACCGGTTTCGGGACTAGTAATGGCCCCTACGGTCTCTCCATCGACGGTCACTGTGGCCTCCGATACCCGAGTCAAAACTGCGCGCATGGTTTACTTCTCCTTATATAACGAGTGGGGGGACAGTGCGGATCTAGCTGAGGTCCGGCGAATCGGTATCCAAGAGGAGATCAGCTGGGATAAGCAGGCCATGTCGGACCATATCGATCACGGCGGGTAGGGCAGCAGTAGTAAGTTCTGCTTCGTCGAATCCGTGCGCCGCCGCATACAGGCCAATGGTTTCTTCCAGGTTCAAGCCCTGTGGGTTGAGTCCAGCGACTATGGCAGCGATGTGTTCATCTACTTCGTGGCTCCAGCGCGGACCGTCGGTGCGAGTAAGACGTAGCGCGGCCCGTGTAAAGCCCTGGCCCAATTCCCCATCTGGGGTGCTGATATCTTCGCGTGCCAGCCCCGGGCGCACGTGGAAGTGCTTTCCCTGTAGCTCGCCGGGTACTAGGTCGCGCAACCACGCCACGCGGGCAAAGTATTCTTCTACTTCAGGGCCAAGTGGGTCGCTAAAGGCCTGCGGCATTTCTTCGGCCAAGATATCGGCAGGTTCATCGTCGCCGATGCGTTGGATAGCGACAAATCCAAAGCCAATGCCATTGACCTCATGTTGCTGGAAATGTTCCAGCCAGGCGCGTGAGCGCTCTTGTCCTTCAGGGGAGCGTACATCCAGGGATTCGTCCTCGAGCCAGGTGGACACATAGAGTGCGGGATCGGCTACGTCGCGCTGAATGATCCAGGCGGCAATTCCTTTGTCCGGCAGCCAGGAAGCAACACGTTGCTGCCAGGTCTCGCCGCTGGTGTGTACCCAAGCGGCTAGAAGGTGAGCCGTTCCGCCAGGGGTTAGGTGGTCGGTGGCCCGAGAGACAACCAGCTCGCTGGCACCATCCAGGTTTAACCCGGAATCGCGGTAGACGTGGCCAACTTCGGGAAGGCCAACGACAAAAGGTGGGTTAGCTACGAGGCGGTCAAAGCGGCGGCCGGCTACAGGGTCGAACCACGAACCTTGCAGCAATTCCACTTTCTCGCTATCGCCAGTAGCGGCAATGGTAGCCTCGGCCAGCTTCAACGCACGCTCATGCACGTCGGTGGCGGTAATCTTTTCAGCGCAATCGAGCTGCCCCAGCAATTGGACGCCCGAGCCAGTGCCTAGATCTAAGACGCTGCCCACTGGGCTTACTGGTGTGGATTGCAGTAGGGAGAGGCTTGCCGCGCCAACGCCAAGCACATGGTCTGGGCCAGGTACGTGGTCGACCAAGGAGGCGTCGACGTCGGAGAAGATGAGACGGTTGGCGCCAACGATGGTGTGGGGGCGGATATCGAGGGCAATGTATACCTTGCCATGGGCGTCGGCAACCGCAACATTGGCATCCAGCAACTGGGTAGCCAGGCGCGCGCCTACCGCTTCGCCCAAAAGCGTGGCCGGCAGGTGTTGATGCAGGAGAAAGAAGCGGATCAAAAGATCCAATTGAGATTCGCTGTGCGCGGCGAGCGCAACTGGTGCGGGTTCGCCGCGGAAGAGGGCCTCGGTAACTTCCGGACCTAGGTGCCCGGCTATGCCATCGGTAGTAAAACCGGCGGCGGTAAAGACGTCGGAAAGCTCTGCGGCCAGCTTGGCTAGCGCGGGGGCATCAAAGTCGGGGCCAAAAGCGGTCGTCATGTAGGCAGGAATCCTTTACTCTTCTTCGTGATCGATGATGTCGTGGTGTGCCTCAATAGGCCGGGCGGTACCGCCGGATACCTGTGGGGCGTGGGCCTGGCTATAAAGCTGCCGGTTCATGGCTGGCTTGTACACGTTTTTCTCGCGCTTATCCTTCTTTTCACCCCGGCCGTTGCCAATCACCACGGCTATCCAGGGGAGGGGAAATGTCACGCCCACAATGATGGCGGCTAAAAGCCACCAATGCATATAAAGGAAATAGCCTGCGATGAGCAGGGAAGGAACGCGCAAAAACTGGAAGATTCCGTACCGAATTTCGCGGCGCTTGCGGTCCTGGCCAGGCGTGAGCTTGGCATCTGTGATGAGATAGCGCTCTTTTTTGCCAAACAACCTAGACTCGGCTCCCCTCGTGCGCGTCGGAGTTCCCTCGATAAGGGGAGTGGGGCGCAGTGGCCGGCGTGCATGACGTGTACATGTTCTCCAAGGGTAGCCGCCTGACTCGCAAAGTTCGATGCCGATGCGGCAAAATGGAGTGCGTGACTACGACTACGAAGACAATTGAACGGCCAGATATTCGTGAAGACACTTCGACGACGGATAATGACACGCCGAAGTTCTTCCACTACGTCAAAAAGGATCACATCCTCGATTCCGCGGTGAACGGCAAGTACGTCGTTGCGCTATGCGGTGAAACTTTCCCGGTGACCAAGCAGGCAAAGCCGGGTTCTCCGGTGTGCCCCGATTGTGAGCGTGTGTATAAGGGTCTGCGCCGCAAGTGAGGACTTTTAAAAAGACTAACCTTCGCGCCTGGCAGCAATCCGCCCTCGATAAATTCCTCGCCACTAAGCCGCAGGACTTCATGGCGGTGGCGACCCCGGGCGCCGGAAAGACTACCTTCGCACTGCGCATTGCCACCGAGCTCATGGAAGACCGCACGGTCGAGCGCGTCATCGTGGTGGTGCCTACCGAGCACCTTAAGACCCAGTGGTCTAGCGCTGCCGCGCGCGTAGGTCTAGCTCTAGATCCCGCGTTTAGCAATTCCTCTGCCGTTAATCCCTCCATGGACGGCATTGTGGTGACCTATGCGCAGGTGGGTATGCACCCCTTCAAGCACCGCGCGGTGGCCTCTGCTCGGCGCACTTTGGTGATCCTTGATGAGATTCACCATGCAGGCGACGCCAAGAGCTGGGGCGATGGCGTCAAGGAAGCCTATGATGATGTCAATCACCGCTTGGCTTTGACCGGTACGCCTTTCCGCTCCGATGACTCGCCCATTCCATTCGTTCAGTACGTAGACGATGGGGAGGGGCACAAGGTATCCCGCTCGGACCATACCTATGGCTATGGCGATGCGCTTGCCGATGGCGTCGTGCGCCCCGTTGTATTTCTTTCTTACTCTGGCGAAGCCCGCTGGCGCGATTCGGCCGGTGAGGAGCATGCAGCCCGTTTGGGCGACATTATGAATGCGGAGCAAACCGCCCGAGCGTGGCGCACCGCCTTGGACCCCAAGGGCGAGTGGATCCCTGCGGTGCTGCAGGCGGCGCATACCCGCCTGATGCAAATGCGACGCAATATGCCGGATGCCGGCGGCCTGGTGCTGGCTTCGGATACGACGACCGCACGCGCCTATGCCAAGATCCTCAAGCAGCTTTCCAATACACCCGTGTCGGTGATTTTGTCTGATGATCCCGGCTCCTCGGACCGCATTCAGGAATTTTCGGAGTCCACCGATGAGTGGATGGTGGCAGTCCGCATGGTGTCCGAGGGCGTCGACGTCCCGCGCCTAGCGGTGGGCGTCTATGCTACCTCGGCATCAACCCCGCTCTTTTTCGCCCAGGCCATCGGCCGCTTCGTGCGCTCGCGCATGCCGGGTGAGACGGCGTCGGTTTTCCTTCCTTCGGTCCCTGTCCTGCTGGGCTTGGCCGAAAATATGGAAAAGTCCCGCGACCACGTCTTGGGTGAAGAAAAGCCCGACAAGGAAGGCTGGGACGACGAACTGCTAGAGCAGGCGAATCAGAAGAAGACCGAACCAGACATGCTGGAGAAGTCTTATGAGTCGCTTGGTGCCGAGGCAGAGTTCTCGGGCCTGCTGTATAATGGTTCTCAGTTCAATACCGGGGATATGACCACCGATGAGGAAGCGGACTTTCTAGGTATTCCCGGGCTACTGGATGCGGACCAAGTAAAAGACTTGCTGCGCAAGAAGCAATCCGAAGAAATGGACCGCCGCGAAGCGGAGGAAAAGGCGCGACGCGCCGCAGAGGCGGAGGAAGCTCACCGCCGCAAGCTCTACGGCATGGACTATGCGCCGGCCTCACGGAAGAAGTCCAGGGAATCTGAGCCCAGCGACACCGGAGTCGTCGACGAGCTAGGCCAGCTGCGCAAAGAGCTCAATACGGTCGTATCCATCGCTGCCCAGCGCTCCGGCCGCCCGCACGGTGCTATCCATACTGAGGTGCGCAAGGCCTGTGGCGGTCCGCCCACCGCGCTGTGTAGTGCCGAGCAGCTGCGCGAGCGCATCGAGTACTTGCGCAAGTGGTAGAGGTAGAGCGGCCTACGGTGGATAGAAAGTAGTTACGCAAAAAGCCCGCACCGAAATTGGTGCGGGCTTTCTTCGCTCCTGCAGCTGCAGCGATTAGTCGAGGTAATCGCGCAGAACCTGCGAACGAGATGGGTGGCGCAGCTTCGACATCGTCTTGGACTCGATCTGGCGAATGCGCTCGCGGGTAACTCCGTAGACCTGGCCAATCTCGTCTAAAGTGCGCGGCATGCCGTCGGTCAAGCCAAAGCGGAGGCGAACCACGCCGGCCTCACGCTCGGACAGCGTAGTCAGTACGTCTTGGAGCTGATCCTGCAGCAAGGTGAAGGATACGGCGTCGACCGCGATGACGGCCTCGGAGTCCTCGATGAAGTCACCCAATTGGGAATCGCCTTCGTCACCGATGGTCTGATCCAAGGAAATGGGCTCGCGGGCGTACTGCTGGATTTCGAGCACCTTTTCCTCGGTGATATCCATCTCCTTCGCCAGCTCCTGCGGGGTAGGCTCACGGCCCAAGTCCTGCAGCAGCTCGCGCTGGATGCGGCCCAGCTTGTTGATGACTTCCACCATGTGCACTGGGATGCGGATGGTACGAGCCTGGTCAGCCATGGCGCGAGTAATGGCCTGGCGGATCCACCAGGTGGCGTAAGTGGAGAACTTATAGCCCTTGGTGTAATCGAACTTCTCCACCGCGCGGATAAGGCCCAAGTTGCCTTCCTGAATGAGGTCCAAGAAAGCCATGCCACGGCCGGTGTAGCGCTTGGCCAAGGAAACCACCAGACGCAGGTTGGCCTCCAGTAGGTGGTTCTTGGCCTTGCGGCCATCGCGGGCGATGCTGCGCAGGTCGCGCTTTTCCATGGGGGAGAGCTTGGCAGCCTTATCGCCTTCGGCGCGGGCTTTTTCCATCTCATCCATGCGGTGCTGTGCGTACAGGCCAGCCTCGATGCGCTTGGCTAGGGAAACCTCTTGCTCGGCGTTGAGCAGGGCGACCTTACCAATCTGCTTGAGGTAGGCACGAACGGAGTCAGCAGAGGCGGTTAACTGCGCATCCTTGCGTGCCTGGCGCAGCGCAGCGGATTCTTCCTCGTCCCAGACGGAAGAGGAGTCTTCCTCTTCTTCCTCATCGTCGTCGTCCAAGTCCTCTTCGAGGTCTTCGCCGGCGTCGAAGTCATCATCGTCTTCGATGTCCGCATTGGTGGGATCGAAGTCGACGTCTTCGTCGTGCTCGTCCTCCTCGAGCTCCTCTTCTGCTTCCGGCTGTGCCTGCTTTTCGGACTCGGCTGGGGATTCCTGCTTCTTTGCCGCGGATTTGCGGACCGTCTTCTTAGTGGCCTTTTTGGCAGACTTCTTAGTGGTCTTCTTGGCCGACTTTTTGGCGGTCTTCTTCGCAGTCTTCTTGGCTGTTTTCTTAGCGGTCTTTTTGGCCGTCTTCTTAGCCGTCTTTTTCGCGGTTTTCTTTGCCGTCTTCTTGGCGGTCTTCTTTGCAGGAGTAGATGCCTCAGCGGCGTTTTCGCCCTCGCCGAGTGCCTGGTCTGAAGATTCAGTGGCTGCCACGTACGCCCTTTCGACTAACTTCTTGATTGAAACAGCTCTGTGCGCCCTAGTCGGGTGCTCGTGCATCAGTGTGATGTTAGCGCGTTGTGGCCTTATGCAGGCCAGACACGCCCTAGAGCTATTTAACTTAGGATCGACCGCCCAGTATAGAGGATCTTTCCAATCTGCCGGTGGATAGGGTCACCTGCAGTGCGTAAATATTACGGTTTCAAACCGTCTACCGCCGCCATCGCAGCTCCGACAATTCCTGCGCGATTGCGCAGTTGTGCAGGCATGACGGGGGTTTCAATATCAAGGTGTGGGCCCCACTTTTCAAACTTGCGGGAAATTCCACCCCCGATGAGGAAGGCCTGCGGGTTGAAGAGCTTTTCATATTCCGCGAGGACCTTGTTGAGTCGTTTAGTCCACTGCTTGTACTTGAGTTCCTCGCGGTCCTTTACGGCCGAGGACGCAATCTTCTCAGCCTCGTCATCGCCCACCGTGAGGTGCCCCAGTTCGGTATTAGGGAACAACTGGCCGTCCAGGAAGAATGCCGAACCGATACCGGTGCCTAGGGTTAGGAAAATTACGGAGCCCTGCTTGGCGATGTCCTTTCCGTAGGCGACCTCGGCTAGTCCCGCCGCGTCGGCGTCGTTAAGCACGACAAAATCTGCATTGAGGTAGTCCGCAAAGAGTTCTGTGGCGTTGACCCCAATCCAGTCCTTGGAAATATTTGCCGCAGTCTCGACTTCTTGGTTGCGAACCACGGAAGGCAGGGTGATGCCAACGGGGCCGTCCCACTGTTTTTCCTGCACGATGTGGGCTACCACCTTGGCAACATCGTGCGGCGTAGATGGCTGTGGGGTGGCGATCTTCATGCGTTCACCCACGAATTCGCCGGTGGCAAGGTCCACCTCAGCGCCTTTAATGCCGGAGCCGCCGATATCGATGCCGAAGGAATGGCCAGAAAGAGTAGTCATGCCCGATAGTCTAGAAGAAGGCACAATAGTTGGCATGACTGAGCAGATCGATTTTCTCCACTTGCGGGATTTTGCCGTTTCTACCGCCACGCGGGCTGCGGAATTAATTACTGCGCGGCGCGCAGAACTCGTAGCAGGCGACGGCATCGCGGCGCATACTCACACCAAGTCCAGCGACGTAGATCCAGTAACGGAGGTCGATACCGCGACAGAGGAGTTCATTGTCACCACCATCCGCACCCAACGCCCCGGGGACGGAATCTTTGGCGAAGAAGGCGCCAATGTGGAATCGACGAGTGGTGTTACCTGGATTGTCGATCCGATTGACGGCACCGTGAATTTCCTCTACGGGGTGCCGGACTACGCCGTATCCATTGGTGCAGAATACCAAGGGCACCTCGTAGCTGGCGCGGTGGTCAACGTGGCGCGCGGGCGCACCTATGCTGCCGCAGCCGGCCGAGGTGCCACGGTCACCGGCCCAGATGGAATTGAGCACGCACTGCGGTGTGGCCAGACACAAGATCCTGCGTTGGCCTTGGTAGCCACCGGATTTGGTTACGAAGCTGACCGGCGAGCAGCCCAAGCCGAGCTCCTTACCAAGCTCCTGCCTAATGTGCGTGATATTCGCCGCATCGGCGCTGCCGCGCTCGACCTATGCAGGGTGGCAGAGGGAACCGTTGACGCCTACTTTGAGCACGGCATCAATGCGTGGGACTTCGCTGCCGGGGCAATCATTGCTCGCGAGGCAGGTGCGGTGGTGCGCCATCCAGGCTTTGATAAAGGATCCGCTGACGGTGAACTTACCTGGGCCGCGGGGGCAGATTTGGCCCCCGCATTCGAAAAGCTTTTAGCAGCGCACAGGGCCACGGACGCGCTGCGGGGGTAATAGTTTCCCACGCCGGCGAGCGGTGAGATGACATCGAGCCATTTGTGCTTTACTATGCGCGATCGATAAATACCCATTCCTTAAAGCAACTTGACCATTAGGGGCGTGCATTATGGCCACCGATTATGACGCACCGCGCCGGCGCGCGGAAGATGAACTCGAAACTGACTCCCTAGAAGGACTCAAAGCCGCTGAGGGCGATAACAACGGCATGGACGATGACGGAGAAATCGTCGAAGCCTTCCAGCCGCCATCAGTAGACCTCACGGGCGAGGAGCTTAATGTTGAGGTAGTTCCACGTCAGGAAAATGAGTTTACCTGCGGTTCGTGTTTCCTAGTGCAGTCAAATAAGCGTTACTCTCACGAAGAGGACGGCCAGCCAATCTGCAAGGATTGCGCCTAAAGGAATACGCAGCAGAAACGAAACCCCGCACTCGGTAACTTTAAACCTGCCGGGTGCGGGGTTTGTTGTAGCAGCCACCACAGGCGGATTCTAGTGGTCGTGGAAACACTTCTTATGTTTCGGTTGAGTTTATCAGTGCGGCCATTTTCTCGGCTGGTG